>CAYXNM010000001.1:0-48272 GCA_964466385.1 uncultured Rhodobacter sp.
TGAAACGGCTGGGGCTGGATCTGAACGGCGATCATGTGATCACAAAATCGGACCTGCGCCATTTGAGCAGCCGTCAGGCCGTTGATATTTTCGTTGAGCATTATTTCAGGGAACCGGGCATCGAAAAACTGCCGGTTTCCTTGCAACCGAGTGTGTTTGACATGTATGTGAATGCCGGAAAAAACGCCGTAGTCATTCTTCAAAAACTGTTGATTAACATGGGGATAACGCTTGATGTTGATGGACTGATCGGTCCCATGACAGCCGCTGGCGCGAGGGTGGCGCTTGACCGGGCGCCGGCACACCTGGTGGACGCTTACGGAATCGAGCGGCGGAATTATTATTACGCGCTTGCCGAGCGCAATCCAAAGCTCAGAAAATATGCGCGTCGGAAAGATGGCGGAAAGGGCGGGTGGATTGTTCGTGCCGAAGCGTTCATTTCGCCAAGGTTTCATCTTTCCGACGCGGCGCATCGCGAAAGGGTCGCACCATGGGATTGATCAGGGACGCGATCGGCATCGGGCGCGCAAGCCGGGAAATCGGCGCGGCGGTTTCCGATGTGGCCGGTGTTTTCACCCTCAGCAAGACGCGGGCAAAGGAATTGGAACAGGCGCAACTTGCCGCGACGCTGGCACAGTTCGGGCGGGAATTTGCGCCAAACAAGGCCGGGTTTGATGGGTTCATTAACGCCATGAACCGTGTTCCGCGTCCGGCAATGGCGCTGGGTACGCTTGGCCTTTTTGTTTTTGCAATGGTTGCGCCTGCGGATTTTTCCACAAGAATGCAAGGGCTTGCCAATGTACCGGAGCCTCTTTGGTGGTTGCTGGGCGCCATCGTGTCGTTTTACTTTGGCGCGCGTGAGTTACATTACAAACGCAGCGCAACGCCTGATTTGCCGCGAAGCGCGCCGGGAAAACGGGCCGCCCATTCCTCGGCCCCGAGCGGAAATCCGGCGCTGGAGGAATGGCGGCAAAACCGCGAAGGGTGAGGCAATTGGCCCGCCCGGTTCCCGCATTTGTCATTTGAACGCGCCGCGCGAGTTCATTAAGGTCCACAAGACACGTTGAACCAAACGGGGTGCTTGGGTGACCGCAGAACTAGGGCATTTTTCGCTTATACTGGCTTTGGCCGTCGCACTTGTGCAGATGACGGTTCCTCTGATCGGTGCGTCCAGAAACTGGCCCGGCTGGATGGAGTTGGCTGTTCCCGCTGCGATTGCCCAGTTTCTGCTGGTCGCGCTGGCGTTTGCGTCGCTGATGAACGCCTTTGCGACATCGGATTTTTCGGTGGCGCTGGTTGCGGCGAATTCCCATTCGGCAAAACCGATGCTGTACAAGCTGACCGGGACATGGGGCAATCACGAGGGCTCGATGTTGCTCTGGGTCTTCATTCTGACCTTGTTTGGTGCCTTTGCCGCGATATTCGGCGGCAATCTGCCGCCCCGGCTGAAAGCACGGGTCTTGTCTGTTCAGGCGGCGATCGGTGTTGCGTTTCTGGCGTTTCTGCTGTTCACGTCCAACCCCTTCCTTCGTCTTGCATCCCCACCTTTTGACGGGCAGGGGCTCAATCCCCTGTTGCAGGATCCGGGTCTGGCCTTCCATCCGCCGTTTCTTTACCTCGGCTATGTCGGTCTTTCCATGTCGTTCAGTTTTGCCGTCGCAGCACTGATCGAGGGGCGGGTCGATGCGGCCTGGGCGCGCTGGGTGCGCCCCTGGACGCTGGCGGCCTGGGTGTTCCTCACGATCGGCATCGCGCTTGGATCGTGGTGGGCGTATTACGAGCTTGGCTGGGGCGGCTGGTGGTTCTGGGATCCGGTTGAAAACGCGTCGTTCATGCCGTGGCTGATTTCTGTCGCGCTCTTGCATTCCGCCATCGTTGTGGAAAAAAGAGAGGCGCTCAAGTCCTGGACGATCCTTCTGGCCATCGTGGCGTTTTCGTTCTCGCTCATCGGGACGTTCATCGTGCGCTCGGGTGTGATCACCTCGGTCCATGCCTTTGCGAATGATCCGGAACGGGGCGTGTTCATCCTCATCATTCTGGCGCTCACCATCGGCGGGTCGCTGACATTGTTTTCCTGGCGCTCCACCAGCCTTGCCTCCAAGGGTGTTTTTTCGCTGGTCAGCCGGGAAAGTGGGCTGGTTCTGAACAATATCCTGCTGGTGGTGGCTGCGTTCATCGTTTTTGTGGGCACGATCTGGCCCTTGGTGTCGGAACTGGCGTTCGGACGGAAACTTTCGGTGGGCGCGCCATTCTTTGACACCGCCTTCACGCCTTTCATGCTGGCGGCCGCGTTGGTTCTGCCGATCGGGGCGGTTTTGCCGTGGAAACGCGCTCGGCTGGAGAAATCGGCGCGTGCGCTGATCGGTCCTTTCGTGGCGGCCCTGGCCTTTGGCGCGCTTGTGCTTGTGGTGCAAACGGGTGTCGGGATGATGGCCCCCGTGGGGCTGGCGCTGGCGGCGTGGCTGGTGTTGGGGTCATTCGCGGACATCGCCAATCGCGTGCGGGCCGGGCACGTTGCGTGGCGTGACAGCGTCAGACGTCTGGTTCATCTGCCGCGTGCGGATTTTGGCAAGGCGGTGTCTCATGCCGGGCTGGGGCTGACGATTTTCGGGATCGCGGCAATCACGGCCTGGCAGGTCGAGGATATTCGCGTGCTGAGGCTGGGCGAAAGCTTTGAGATCAGCGGTCCCGTCAACACCTACACCATCCGGTTTGACGATGTGCGTGCGATCGACGGGCCGAACTTTACCGCAACACAGGGCGCGTTTTCCGTCTGGAACCAAGGGCGTCAGATCACCAAGATGTTCCCTCAGAAACGGATGTATCCGGTGTCACGCATGCCCACGACCGAAGCGGCAATCGACAGTGGGCTGACGGGGGACATCTACGTGGTGATCGGGGATGAACAGGACGGCGGGGGCTGGGCCGTGCGGTCCTATATCAAACCGTTTGCCGGTTGGATCTGGCTGGGTGCGATCATCATGGGTCTGGGCGGGGTTCTGAGCCTTTCGGACCGTCGCTATCGTGTCGCCGCCGTTGCACGGCGCAGGGCGAAATCACCGGGGATGGCCGCGGAATGAGTCGGATTGCGCTGACATTGTTACTTTTTCTTCTGACGGCGCTGCCGGGTTTTGCGGTTCAGCCGGACGAGATCCTTGCCGATCCGGTTCTGGAGGCGCGTGCGCGCGAGATATCCAAGGGATTGCGTTGTCTGGTCTGTCGCAACGAATCCATCGACGACAGCAATGCGGGTCTTGCGCGCGATCTGCGCGTGTTGTTGCGGCAGCGCCTTACCGGGGGTGACACGGATGAAGAGGCCGTCGCCTTTATCGTCGCGCGCTATGGCGAGTATGTTTTGCTCAAGCCTCAGTTTTCAGGCACCAATCTTTTGCTTTGGGCGGCGGGTCCGATCATGTTGATCCTCGCGTTCGGGATGGCAATTTCCATGGTTCGCCGGGCAAGACCGGAACCTGGCGACCGGCTGGATGCGGATGAAAAGGCAAGATTGGCCGAAATCCTGAGAGAGTGACGCAGCGTTTGCAAACAAAGACCTGTTTCTGACGGGCGATTCCTGATTTAGACTGCGTGAACCTCAACGAGTCTTTCAAAGGATCGGGCGCATGGAATATTCAACAATCACACTGGAAACCAGGGATGATATTGCGACGCTGACGCTCAACCGGCCCGATGTGCTCAACGGATTGACGGCTCAGATGCGCGCCGAAGTGACGGATGCGGTCAAGGCCGCAGGGCGTGCTGCACGGGTTCTGGTTCTTACCGGGGCGGGACGCGGGTTCTGCTCGGGTCAGGACCTGGGGGGGGCCAAGATGGTTGCCGATATCGATCTGGAAGGCACCCTGATCGATGAATATCTGCCGATGTTAAAGACAATATATGACTGCCCCATCCCGACGATTGCCGCAGTCAACGGCCCGGCGGCAGGTGCCGGTGCCAATCTTGCGCTGGCCGCTGACATTGTGATCGCGCGCGAAGACGCCTACTTCATGCAGGCGTTTTCGCTGATCGGGCTTATTCCGGATGCCGGGGGCACCTATTTCCTGCCGCGCAACATGGGCTTTGCCAAGGCCATGGGGGCAGCTCTGCTTGCCGACAGGATATCCGGACGGCAGGCGGCCGACTGGGGCATGATCTGGGAGGCCGTTCCAAAGGAGGATTTTGCCCAAACGGTGACGCGTCGTGCGGCGTATCTCGCCAAGGGTCCGACGGCGGCTTTTGGCAAGATCAAGCAGGTGATCCGCGCGAGTTTCGAGAACGATCTGGACAGTCAGCTGGCGATGGAGGCAAAAGTTCAGGGTCAGGCCGGCAGGACCAGGGATTTCGCCGAGGGGGTTCTGGCCTTCAACGAAAAACGCGATCCCGTTTTTGAGGGTCGGTAGGCACGGTTTTTTGGGCAACATGCGTTGCGGGACCACAGACAGGCGCGGGCTTTGCGCCGGTTCTCGTGGATTGAACAGGACTGTTGTGTTGCTTGGGTTTCGCCGGTAACCGTTTGAAAAGAAAAGAAAGAGAAGACGGGGCAACCGCTGTCCGCCACTCTGCCCGACGCCAGGAAACGCGGGCGCAACGCTTCAGGGTCGCTCATGTTTTCGCAAACCCCGGCGTGCCGCCGCTCGCGTTTATCAACGGATATGCCGCGCGGCTCCACTTGGTCCTTGGAAAAACCTGAGCGGCCGGGCGGATCAGAAATTGCGGACGTGGCTCTAGATGCGTTTGGCGATCGTGATTTCCATCGGGACGCCCCAACCGCTGACGACACGGTTATGGATCAGTGTCCAGTTGCCACCCGACAGCAGCGCCCCAAAACGGATCGGACGACAGCCGCCAACAAGCGATGGCCGCACGTTGGCCACCGAGGTCCAAATCGTCGAGACGAGTTTTTGAACGACCGATCTTCCATGTGTAAGATTGGTAACACAGAGCAGGCCGCCGGGTTTCAGCGCGCGACAACTCTCCGACAGAAACGCAAAGATCAGTTCGGGTGGCAACAAATCCAGAACAAAGCTCGAGACGAGCCGGTCAAATGGCGGTGAGCCCGCCGCGAAATCGATCTTTTCCCCACTTGTCATCACCTGCGCGCGTGACCCGTATTCCGCCAGACGCGCGCGGCTGAGCGCGACCATGGTGTCGCTGATGTCACACCCGCGATACGTCGCGCCATCCGGCAACAGATCGCCAAGCAACCGCGCCGCGAAACGCCCGGTTCCACAGCCAAATTCCATGACGTTGCGGGCGTTTTCAAAATCGCCAAGTGCGATCAGACAATCCAGCGCAGGATCCTCGTAAAAGGACTGGCTGTCGAGTTTCGCGCCAAACCCGTCGTAAAAACGTTTGGCTCCGGAAGGTTCAAGGTAGCGGGCCATGGGGGCAGTGTGCATCCGCCCATGGTCCACCGGCAATGCCGCTTATTGACACATCATTCCGCTGCGATTTTGATAACGGGTTCCATCTGGGAAAGAACCTCGTCCGGCAGGTGGCACTTGACCTGATGGCCCTCGGCAAGGGTTCGAATCGGGGGAACCTCGCGGTCACACAACCCGTCGGCCACTTCTGATTTCCAGCGGCACCGGGTTTGGAACGGACAGCCTGGAGGCGGGCTGACGGCCGAGGGAATATCCCCTTCCAAAACGATCCTCTTTTTTTCGATCCGGGTGTCCGCAATGGGAACGGCGGACAGCAACGCCTCGGTATAGGGGTGGTAAGGGGGCGAGAATACCTGGTCCGTCGTCCCGAGTTCCACCACATGCCCCAGATACATCACCATCACCCGGTCCGAGAGATACCGTACGATCGACAAATCATGGCTGATGAACAACAGTGTCGTTCTCTGTTCGCGCTGGATTTCCATCAAGAGGTCTGTCACGGCGGCCTGAACGGACACGTCCAGTGCTGAAACCGGCTCGTCCGCGACGACGATCCTGGCATCGCCCGCAAAGGCACGCGCGATCCCCACGCGCTGCTTTTGCCCGCCGGACAACTGGCGCGGCATCCGGTCGCCGAATTCGCGCGGCAGTTTCACCAGATCGAGAAGCTCCAGCATGCGGGCCTTGCGCTCGGCGTTGTTGTGCCCGATTCCGAATATTTCCAGCGCGCGAATGATCTGCCGTCCCACGGTCATGGAGGGGTTGAGCGTGTCAAACGGGTTCTGGAACACCATCTGCAACGAGGAAACCGCGCTGGTTTCGCGATCCTCGATCGGCACGGCGCTGATTTCTTCGCCGTGCATCTGAACAGACCCGGCCGTAGCCGTCTCCAGCCCCATCAGAACCTTGGCCAACGTTGATTTTCCGCAACCCGACTCGCCGACAATGGCCAAAGTCTCGCCCTCGCGCGCTTCAAAGCTGAGTGTTTCATTGGCCTTGACGACCTTCGTTTCCCCGGAGGAGCCGAACAGGGCGTTCGCGGCGACTTCATAGTATTTCTTGAGGTTGTCGAGCTTCAGAACCACCTCACCCTTTTCGGTGCCTTCCTGTTCCTGCGCGGCGACGATCGGTGCGTTCCAGTCGATGTCCGCAATGCGCATGCAGCGGGAATCATGCCGGTCGTCCCCGCTGATCGGTTCCATCGCGACGTCGTTTGCATTGCACAACCCGTCCTGGAAATAATCGCACCGCGGCCCGAAATTGCAACCACGCGGGCGTTCGTGCGGCAGCGGGAAATTCCCCGGAATGGCCACCAGCGGTCGCGTGTTCTTGTCGGCCCCCGGCAGCGGGATCGAGCGGAACAACGCCTGCGTGTAAGGGTGCTGCATCTTGTCAAACACGTCCTTGATGGAACCGGTTTCAACCGCCTCGCCGGAATACATCACGCAAAGCCGGTCACAGGTATCCATCACCAGCCCCAGATTGTGGCTGATGAACAGCATCGACGTGCCGTATTTTTCCCCAAGCGCCTTGACCAGATCAACGATGCCCGCTTCGACCGTCACGTCAAGGGCGGTGGTTGGTTCGTCCAGGATCAGCAGACTGGGTTTGGACATCAGCGCCATCGCAATCACGATCCGCTGCTGCTGCCCGCCCGACAATTGGTGCGGAAAGCTTGAAAGAATGCGGTCGGGATCGGGCAGGCGCACGTCCTCAACGACTTGTCGCGCCATCTCCCAGGCTTCCGCCTGGGTGGTGCCTTCGTGGATCATCGGCACTTCGGCCAGTTGTTGGCCGATTTTCATGGCCGGGTTGAGGCTTGCCATCGGCTCCTGATAGATCATCGCGATTTCCGAGCCGCGCAATTCGCGCAGTTCCTCGTCGCTCATCAGGTTCAGATCGCGCCCCTTGAACTTGATCGTTCCGCCAACGACTTTTCCGTTGACCCCAAGGTCCTGCATGACCCCAAGGGCAACGGTTGATTTTCCGCACCCGCTTTCCCCGACAAGGCCCATGGCCTCGCCCGGCATGACGCGGGTTGAAAAATCCATCACCGCCGGAATTTCGCGCAATCGCGTGAAGAACGAGATCGACAGGTTTTCGATCTCCAGGATCGGGCCGTCATAGGTTTCTTTTTCCATGATTACCTCCCTCAGTCTTTCAGTGATTCTTCGCGCAGGCCGTCGGCCAGCAGGTTCAGCCCCAAAACCATGCTCATCAGGCTGAGCGCCGGCGGCAGGGCCGGGTGCACGTAGATGGACAACAGCTTGCGCCCGTCATTGATGGTCGAGCCCCAGTCGGGACTTTCCGGGGAAAGCCCAAGGCCAAAGAAGCCGAGAGTTCCCAGAAGGATCGTCGTATAGCCGATGCGCAGGCAGAAATCGACGATCAGCGGCCCGCGCGCGTTCGGCAGGATTTCCCACAGCATGATGTACCAGGGGCCTTCGCCACGGGTTTGGGCGGCGGCCACGTAGTCGCGCGTCTGGATGTCCATCGTCAGGCCCCGCACGATCCTGAAGATCGTGGGCGAGTTGACGAATACCACCGCCACGAAGATGTTCAGCTTGTTGGCATCAAGCGGCAGGTAAAGCAGCGGCGTGTGCTCGGCGCGGGTCGTCTGCATCCATTCGCCAACCGGGTTTCCCTGATTGAGATACCCCATGACCGACGTCCAAAGGCCAACGAACGGGTCCATTTCAAAAACGGTGCCAAAATAGAACATCAAAAGGACGATCACGACCGGCGCGGCCACGCGCACCATGACCTTGGGAGAGATGCGCCAGCGTGAATAAAGCAGTGTCCAGAAAAAGATGACCGGAAAGATGAACAGCACCCCGGCCAGCCAGGTGATCACGCCGGTTTGGCGAATCTCCGGTGTTACCAGCAGGTAAAACAGCAGAATCACCGGAAAGGCCAGCACAAGGTTGGCCGCGAACGACAGCACCGTATCGAACTTTCCGCCATAATACCCGGCGGGCAGACCCAGTGTAATCCCGACCATAAAGGCAAAGACGGTCGCAGCCGGGGCGATTTTCAGAACTTCGCGCGCGCCCACGATCAGGCGGCTCCAGACGTCCCGCGCCAGGTTGTCGCCCCCAAGCAGGTAATAGGCGTCCTGAACCCCACGCACGGGCGTTCCGGGCAGCTTGTTCTTCATGCCCGAGATTTGCGTCAACGGATCCTGCGAGATGATGGAATCCGCGAAAATCGCGGCGAAAACCCAGAACATGACCAGCGCAAAACCGATCATGCCGACCGGATTGTCGAACAATTTGCCATAAAGACCCAGCCGGCGTTTATACCGGATCGAGACCGAAAAGAGGATGATCAGCGAAATCCAGACCGGGGTAAGCTGCACGAGAATGCCCCAGACGATGGCTCCAAAAGAAAGCGGTTCCATGTGCTGTCCCCCTCAGGAAATTCTGATGCGTGGATTGAGGTAAACGTAACCGATATCCGATATCAGCTGCGTCACCAGAACCACGATGACCGAGACGATGCCCGCCGCCAAAAGCATTTCGATGTCGTTATTGCCTGCGGCCTGAACCAAAAGCCACCCGAACCCTTTGTAATTGAACAGGGTTTCGGTGATGACCACACCGGTCAGCAACCACGGGAACTGCAGCATGATCACGGTAAAAGGGGCGATCAGGGCATTTCTGAGCGCGTGTTTCAGAACGATGTTGCGGAAACTGACGCCTTTCAGGCGCGCGGTGCGAATATATTGCGCCGTCATCACCTCGGCCATCGAGGCGCGGGTCATGCGTGCAATATACCCCATGCCATATAGGGCGACCGTAATCACCGGTAGCGTGAAATTGGCAAAGGTCACATCGTCCATCGCACTGGTCGCTGTCCCCTTGAACCATTTGAGCCCGACAACAGACGAAGCGAACACGACGACAAGAATGACCCCGGATACATATTCAGGCGTCGAGGTGGTCGCGATGGCAAAGGTGGACAGGGTTCGGTCGGTCTTGGATCCCTCGCGCATGCCTGCCAAAACGCCAATGACCAGAGCCGAGGGGATCATGACCAACAGCACAAATCCCATCAACTTGCCTGTCAGCTTCAATCGTTTCCAGACAACGGGGCCGACATCGGTCTTGAAAACCACGGAATAACCGAAATCCCACTGCAACACGCCACAGCGCTTGGGCGCCAGCGTGGGATCGGTCCCGCGCGGAATGCAGCGCCCTGTGATTTTACCGTCTTCATGCTCGTAGGTGAAGCCGGGAAAGATCCCCAACCATTCACCATACCGCACGAATACCGGTTGCGTGTAGCCATTCTTGTCAAGAAACGAGGCGACTTGCGCGTCGGTCATCCGCTGCGTGCCTTCAAGCTTGGCCACTTTTTCCAGGTTCGGATAGAGATTGGTCAAAAAGAAGACCACAAAGGTCAGACAAAGCGCAGTGAGCAACATGACGCCAATGCGCCGCAAAAGAAATCTAAGCATAACGGTCCCTGTTGGTTGATTTTACGCGATCGTCTCGCCGCTTTTTTGGACCGGAGAACCCCCCCGGGTATGTTTCCGAGGGCCACACGGTGGCCCCCGGAATGGTCAGTTTCAAGCCGCCCAGTGCAGCTTGTAGGCATGGATTTCGAAGATCGGGTTTTTCTTCGCAACGAAACCCGGCGCCGTGTGATGGTAAAGCGAACGCCAGTAAGGCTGAATGATATGGCCTTCGTCTTGCATGATTTCCTCAAGGCGTTTGGCCAGAACACGGCGCTTGTCTGCATCGGCAACGGAAAGCGCCTTGCCCAGAGTCTCGTCGAACTCGGCATTGGACATACCCGTTTCATTCCAGGCCTCGCCGGTTCGATAGGCCAGCGCCAGAACCTGCACGCCAAGGGGGCGCATGTTCCAGTTGGTTGAACTGAACGGATACTTCGCCCAGTCGTTCCAGAATGTAGACCCCGGAAGAATGGTCCGTTTCACCTTGATGCCGGCATCGCGCAATTGGGCTGCGACCGCATCCGTGGTGTTCCGGCGCCAGTCGTCATCGATCGAGATCAGCTCGTGCTCGTAATCGCCCATACCGGCCGCGTCCATCATGGCCTTGGCCGCGGAACCGTCGACTTTCATCGGGGGCAGCTTGGCGTATTCCGGATGGATCGGTGCGACGTGGTGGTTCTCCGCGGTTGTGCCCTGATCGGAGTAACCAAGCTCCAGACAGACCGCGTTGTCGACCGCCATCAGGATGGCCTGACGAACTGCTTTGTCCGCATAGGGTTTCTTGCCATCCACTTCGGCACCCGAATGCATCCGGATAACGATCGTCGCAGCTGTCACGGCCTCGGATTTGGTCCAGCCGATGCCGTCAAAGATGCCGACGAACTCGCCCGAGATGTCATAGAGCATGTCGATTTCTTCGGCTTCGGCTGCCGCCACGAATGCAGCGGGGTCGGTGCCGTAATCGATCATCTCGATGCGGTCGAGATACGGGCCTCCGTAGATATCGGTTCCCCACCAGCCGCGGTCGGATTTGACCAGCACGCCTTTGACGCCCACTTCGTATTCATCCATCAGCGGATCGTAAGGACCGGTGCCGATTGGATTGTCGCCCGGATTTGCGCCGATCTGGCTGCGATGAACGATCGCGGCGGGATAATCGGCCATGCCCGGAATGATCGAGATGTCAGGCTGCGGCAGGTTGAGCCGCACGGTGTGGCTGTCGACGATTTCGACCACGCCCGCGCCGGCTTGCTCGCCGTCGATCAGCGTCGCCATGCGACCGGCCATCGAGTTGCCTTCGACGGTCTTGTCCGCCCAGCCCGTGATGTTTGCCGCGATATCCTCGGATGTCAGATCGTCGCCGTTGGACCACTTGACGCCTTTACGCACATTGAGCGTGTAAACGGTTGCGTCGTCGTTGACCTCCCAGCTTTCCAGAAGCATCGGGTTGAAAGACCCGTCGTCCTGATACTCGACCAGATAATCGAGCCAGCCGCGGGTATAGTTGGCAATCTGCGACCAGTCATAGGTTCGCGGATCCTTGAGGCCCCGGACTTCGGTCTGAACGCGCCCGACGCCGCCCATTTTCGCGTTGGCGGCGGCTTCTGCTGGCGCATCCGCCCCGATCAGCGCATAAGCGGCTGCGGTTGTTGCCCCCAGAGCCGAGGCGCGGGTCAGAAACTCGCGCCGGTTCATCAGCCCCTGTTTGCACTCCTCGGCATACATCATCACCGCCCGGTGAAGCGGTTTTCCGTTGATGGTTTTATTGGTCATATCTTACTCCCTGGTTTTCATCTGCTATTTGGTTCGCGTCGATCGTGAACATACTTGCTTCCACATCGGCTTCTGTTCGCCCCTTCAGCGACATTTGCGGCGTTCCAAACGACACTTTCGATTGAAAACGCTGCGAGTCCACATCGGCGCCTGACTTGGGGGTGCCCACGCCAAACGGTGCCCGTGACCCCTCTCCAAGTGCGAACGGTATCTTGTTGTGGTGAATTGAGCAGCAATTCATGATGCTGATGGTTCCGCCATTTGGGTCCCAAGTCAAGCACTCTTGTTGAACAGCGCCTTCACAATGCCCTGACCCGCGCTCCTTTCAGACGGCCAGACGAACGGCGCGGGTGGCTTCATTTGCGCGAAACGCACGCGGTGAAATCCCCGTATGCGCCTTGAACAAACGGGTGAAATAGGCGGGTGATCCGAACCCCAGCCCATTGGCGATGTCGGTGATCGTGTGGGTGGTGTTGGCCAGCAGCAAACGCCCTTCAAGGACCAGACGCGCCTGAATCAGCGCCGACGCGGGCTTGCCGAAACCGGCGACCGTGACACGGCTGAGATGTGCCGAGCTGATGTTGAGCGCGCGCGCGTAATCGCCAACCGCATGCGCCCTGGCAAAGTCCCTTTCCAGCCGTCGTGCAAAAGCCTCCGCGATTTCGGAATAGCGGCCCTCCACCCGTCGCGACCGCCAGTCATTGAAATCGGAATTGCGTTCGATCCACACGCTCAACAGCGTGAGGTAACTTTCCATGGCATGGTCGCTTCCGGTTTCAAGCGATTGGTATTCAATCAGAATCTGCTCAAGATATCCGGTCAGACGACCCTGATCGAAGATGCTTCGTGCCTTGATGAGCGCCGGTTCGAACGGAACGGGAACAGGAATGTCTTCGGGCAGGAACACCGCGTATCCCAAAGCGTTCTTGCTGGGGCTGAGCGCGTGAACGGTGCCTGCGGGGACGAACAACAGGCTGTTGGGGCTCAGGCCGCGGGTCGTTGTGCCGATTGTCGCACGACACTGCCCGCGTGTGACCCACAGGAACAGGTGGCTGTGACGCGCACGAAGGCCCTCGCTGCGCCAGCGCCCGCGCCCGATCAGGCCGGGCAGGGTGAAAACGGACAGCGAACCCTGAGAGGCAAGGCCGGCGGGGGGTTCAGGCATGTTGATACCTTATGTGGAAAACATTGGCGGATGTTCGATCAGGACCGGTATTCTTGCAAGAAAGGGCGAAAAACGCAACCTATTTGTTCGGTTTGTGTCAACAGTTATCAACCGGCGGACGTCATGCTCAGCCGCGTCCAGTTGCCCATCCGCGCCCGAAACCAACTGCGTTGCCGCTTGGCGTACTGGCGCGTTGCGATGGTGGCAAGCGTAATGGCCTGATCAAGACTGATGTCGCCTTTCAGGTGGGCGATCAGTTCGCGTGCCCCGATGGCGCGCGAGGACGGCAAACCGGGGTTCCAGTCGTCCATCATCCGGCGGCATTCATCCAGTGCGCCGTGCCGGACCATCCGGCGAAACCGCGCCTCGATCCGCGGCGTGAGATCCTCGCGCGGGGCGTCGATGAGCAGGGCGGTGCAGGCGCTGAGAGGCAAAAGCGGCGGGGCGGCCTGGTCCTGGTAATGGGCCAACCCCCGTCCGGTTGCGCGCCAGACTTCCCATGCGCGTTGAACGCGTGCGGGGTTCATCCGGTCCAACCGGGCAACCGTCGCCGGATCGCTCTTCTTAAGCTCGTTCAGCAAAACTTCGTAACCATTTGATAAAACAAGATTATCAGCCTCAGCGCGAATATCCGGAGAAACTTCAGGTACATCCGACAAGCCACTGATAAGAGATGATAAATATAAACCGGTCCCCCCAACGATGATCGGCAGCGTTTGACGTGGTCCCTTTAGCAGGGGCGCCACTTCGCGCAGCCAGCTTCCCACCGAATAGACCTGACTTTTTTCCACATGTCCGTACAGCGCATGGGGCACCGTTCGCTCGGTTTTTCTGTCCGGTCGCGCGGTCAGCACGCGCCAGCAGTCATAAACCTGCAAGGCATCCGCATTGATGATGGTGCCGCCGAATTCTTGCGCAAGCGACAGGGCAAGATCGGATTTTCCCGACGCGGTCGGTCCGGCAATGACGATCGGTTTGTCCCCTGAAATCCCGGGTCTTTCTGCGGTCGCTTCCATTCGTGATAACCCACCTTTCCGACCCGTTTCGCGCAAAATCCCGCCGACGCCCGGATAAATCCGGCGCCGTCCGCGTTTAACATTGAATCCGGTCGGCTTTTAGGACAATTTGCGCCGCGAACACAGAAACATTTTTTTCGGAGAGCCCCCATGACGCAGACCTCAACGCCCGACACTGAAACGGGCTATGGGCGCGTGTTGCTGAAAATCTCGGGCGAGGCGCTGATGGGGGATCAGGGCTATGGGCTGCATCCGCCGACCGTCGAGCGCATCGCCGACGAGGTCAAAAAGGTTCACGACCTGGGGGTCGAGGTCTGCATGGTCATCGGCGGGGGCAACATCTTCCGGGGTCTTCAGGGCAGCGCGCAGGGGATGGAGCGCACGACAGCGGATTACATGGGCATGCTGGCGACCGTGATGAATGCACTGGCGATGCAAAGCGCGCTTGAATCGCTGAATGTTTTCACGCGGGTTATTTCCGCCATCCCCATGGACCAGGTCTGCGAGCCTTACATCCGGCGCCGCGCGGTGCGGCATCTGGAAAAGAAACGCGTCTGCATATTCGCGGCCGGCACGGGCAACCCCTATTTCACCACCGATACCGCGGCGACATTGCGGGCCAACGAAATGAGCTGCGAAGCGATTTTCAAGGGCACGATGGTGGACGGTATTTACGACAGCGACCCCAAGACCAACGCGGATGCCAAACGATACGACAGCGTCAGTTACGACGAAGTTCTGCAGAAAAACCTCAAGGTCATGGATGCGTCGGCGATTGCGCTGGCGCGGGACAACAATCTGCCGATCGTGGTCTTTTCGCTGGACGAGCCGGGCGGGTTCGCGGGAATTCTGCGTGGCGAAGGAACCTATACAATCGTCAGATAATGGCGGATAAGGAAACGGAAGCGACGGGCGGAACAGCATGTCTGACGAAGAAATCGAAATTGATGTTGATGATCTGGAACGGCGGATGCATGGCGCTCTGGGGGCGTTGAAATCCGAGTTTGCGTCGCTGCGAACCGGGCGGGCCTCGGCCTCGATGCTCGATCCGGTGATGGTGGATGCCTATGGGGCAATGATGCCGCTCAATCAATGTGGCACGGTCAACGTTCCCGAAGCGCGCATGGTTACGGTCAATGTCTGGGACAAGTCGCTGGTGCAGGCGGTCGACAAGGCGATCCGGAATTCCGGGCTTGGGCTCAACCCGGTTATGGATGGTACGATCCTGCGCCTGCCCATACCTGAGCTTAACGAGGAACGGCGGCGCGACCTCAGCCGGGTCGCGGCCCAGTACGCGGAAAACGCCCGTATCGCGATCCGTAATGTGCGCCGCGACGGGATGGACCAGATCAAGAAGGCCAAGTCCGGCGGCATGGGCGAGGACGACCAGAAAATCTGGTCAACGGAAATTCAGGATATTACGGATAAAGCGATTGCCGACATCGACGGCGCGCTGGAGACCAAGCAAGAAGAAATCATGCAGGTCTGAGCGTTTGACGCAATGAAAAGGCGGTAATGTGAACCAGTCCGACGACAAACAACGCCAGGTGAACCATGTGGCGATCATCATGGATGGCAACGGTCGCTGGGCCACGCGCAGGGGTCTGCCGCGCCTGGTCGGTCACCGCAAAGGGGCCGAGCGCGTGCGTGAAATCGTTGATATCTGCCCCCAAATAGGGGTCAAATACCTGACGCTTTACGCCTTTTCGACCGAGAACTGGAAACGCGCGGAAACCGAAGTCGCGGGTCTGATGTCGCTGTTCAGGCGCTATATCCTGAAAGAAGCCAAAAAGCTTGACGCCAACGGCGTGCGTGTTCGTTTCATCGGCGATCGCACGCGGCTTGATGTGAAGCTGATCGAGCTAATGGCCCAGCTTGAGGAAAAGACCGCCAGGAACGACCATCTGAACATGACGATCGCACTCAATTACGGCGGGCGCGACGAGTTGACCCGCGCAGTCAAGACCCTGGCCGAGGATGTCGCGGACGGGCGCGTCGCGCCTTTGGACGTGACCGAGGAAAGTATCGGCTACTATCTGGACACCCGCTATCTGCCCGATCCGGATCTGGTGATCCGCACATCGGGTGAGCGGCGGATATCGAATTACCTCCTTTGGCAATCCGCCTATGCGGAATATGAATTCGTGCCCACGCTGTGGCCGGATTTTTCGGCCGAGGAATTTCAGGCGATCGTCAAGGGATATCAAGGTCGTGAACGCCGATTCGGCGCCGCCTCCGCATGAGCGAGGGGCAGAAATTCGCAGATCTTGGCGTGCGCATTCTTTCGGCAATGGTGATGGCGCTGGTGGGGCTGTCCGCGATCTGGGCCGGGGGGCCGTGGTTCCTGTTGTTGCTGAGCGTGGTCGCGGCCCTGATGATCTGGGAGTTGCAAGCCATGCTCGCGCCCGAACTGGCCCCGGTCAAACGTGCATTGGTCGGTCTTGTGGCGGGGTTGGCGGTTCTGCGGGTTGGCTTTGACAGCAGCCCCCTGGCGCTGAGCGGCCTGCTGCTGGCGCCGGTTCTGGGGATGGTCCTTTTGCCGCGTGACCGGGGTGTTTTTGTCGTCTACGGGGTGACCATTCTGTTTGCGGTGGTCAATTTGTTCTGGCTCCGGACCGGGGCCGGGCTGGCCTGGATGATCTGGATCGTTCTTGTCGTTGTCGCCGCGGATGTCGGCGGATATTTCTTTGGCCGCATTATCGGAGGCGCAAAGATACTGCCCCGGATCAGCCCCAAGAAAACATGGTCCGGCACCATGGGCGGTTTGCTGCTGGCGGCCCTTGTCGGGGGCGTTTTCATGCTGGGAACCAGCGCGGGCCCAAGCATGATCCTGCTCAGCATTCTTACGGCATTTGCCAGCCAGTGGGGGGATCTGATCGAAAGCGCGCTCAAACGGCATCGCGGCGTCAAGGACAGTTCGAACCTCATCCCCGGACATGGCGGGTTCCTGGACCGGTTCGATGCGATGATCGGGGCGTCGCTCTTCGTTCTGCTCGCGGCACTTCAGATCGGGCTGCCGCTTGGCGGTACGCTCTGACCATGCGGCGGGTGTCCATATTCGGGTCAACCGGTTCGATTGGTCAGAACACCGTCGATCTTGTCCAAAGGGCAGGCGGACCGGGGAAATATGATGTGGTTGCGCTCAGCGGCGGGTCCAATGTCGGGCTGTTGGCCAAACAGGCGCGGCTGCTGGATGCGGACATCGCGGTCATTGCCGAAAGCGATCTGCTGGGCGATCTGAAAGCGGCGTTGAGCGGCGCGCGCACCATGGCCGCCGCCGGGGCGTCGGCCATTTCAGAGGCAGCGGCGCGACCGGCTGACTGGACGATGTCGGCAATCGGCGGCTGCGCGGGGCTGGCGCCGGGTCTGGTTTCGCTTCGCCACGGTGGCATACTGGCGCTCGCCAACAAGGAAAGTCTGGTTGCGGCGGGGCCGTTGATGCTGGAAACGGCGCGCCGGTTCGGGGCGACAATCCTGCCGGTTGACAGTGAACATTCGGCAATTTTCCAGGCCCTGAGGGGCGAGGATATCGCGCGCGTCGACCGGTTGATCCTGACGGCCTCGGGCGGGCCGTTCCGCGACTGGACCCGCGAGCAGATGGCAAGAGCGACCCCGGCCGAGGCCGCGGCCCATCCCAACTGGGCCATGGGAAACATGATCTCGATCGACAGCGCGAGCATGTTTAACAAAGCACTGGAGATGATTGAAGCTAAAGAGTTTTATGGTGTCACCCCCGATCAGATCGAGGTCGTCATCCACCCCCAGTCCCTCGTTCATTCGCTGGTTGGTTTTGTCGACGGATCGCTGTTGGCGCATATGAGCGCGCCGGACATGCGCTTTGCCATCGGTTATGCGCTCAACTGGCCCGATCGCGCGCCCTTGCCGGTGGAACGGCTTGATCTGGGGCAGATCGGCAAACTTGATTTTCATGCCCCCGATCCAACGCGTTTCCCGGCCCTGCGACTGGCGCGGGATGTCATGGCGACCGGCGGGCTGGCAGGGGCGGTTTTCAATGGCGCGAAAGAAGCGGCGTATGAAGCGTTCATGGCGCAGAAAATCGGCTTTCTCGACATGGCCGAAATGGTGGAACAAATACTTGATTCGCTTAATCCTTCGGGCGACCTTAAAACCACCACAATTGACTTGGAAACTGTGCTGGCTGCCGATAGGCAGGCACGGGTAAAAATAAACGAAGCAGTCTTGCGGCGCGCAGCATCTTGAGGGCACATTGGAACTGATCGGATCCATTCCGCTGTTCGGCGGATTTCTTTCGACCATCATCGCGTTCGTCGCGGTTTTGAGCGTGATCATCTTCATCCACGAATTCGGCCATTATATCGTCGGACGCTGGAGCGGCATCCACGCCGAGGTCTTCTCGATGGGGATCGGTCCGGTGGTGAAATCCTGGCACGACAAACGGGGCACCCGCTGGCAAGTGGCGGCCCTGCCGTTTGGCGGATATGTCAAGTTTCTGGGGGACGCAGATGCGTCAAGCCGCAACGATCCCGACGCGCTGGCCAAGATGTCGCCGGAAACGCGCGCACGTTCCTTTCACGGGGCGAAACTTTACAAAAAGGCCCTGACCGTGTCCGCCGGTCCTGCGGCGAATTTCATTCTGTCGTCGGTCATCTTTGCGGGTGTTGTCCTCTTTTCGGGGCTGGCAACGGTCGAACCGACTGTGGGCGCGCTCAAACCCCTGCCGGACACGAACTACGGGGTTGAGGCGGGCGACGTCATCCTCAGTGTCAATGGTCGGGAAACCCCTGATTATGCTGCGCTTTACGACTATGCGCGGGCGGACGGGGTGATCTCGGCGCGCCAAATCTATCATGTGAAACGCGGTGAAAAGACGCTGGACGCTGAAGGTCCGTTTCCGCTGTTACCGCTTATCGAAGCTGTGCAACCGCAATCAGCGGCGATGAAAGCCGGGTTGAAAACCGGCGATCTGATCCTTGGGATCGACGGGCAGGAAATAACGGCATTCAGCGAATTGCAGGCCATTGTTTCTGCCTCCGAAGGGCGCGAGTTGACGGTATTGTATTGGCGGGACGGGGCTGTTGATTCGCTAAAACTGGCCGCAAAAGTCGTCGACATGCCCAACCCGGAAGGCGGGTTTGAAAAGCGCGTGCTGATCGGGATTACCGGCAGTTTGTTTTTTGAGCCGAAAACCGAAATGCCGGGTTTGCTGGAGGCTGCCGGCATGGGTGTCGCGCAGACCGGGCGGATCATATCGGGTTCGCTGGAGGGACTCTATTACATGATTGCCGGGAAAATCAGCGCCTGCAATCTGCAAGGGCCGGTCGGCATTGCGAAAACCTCGGGCGATGCCGCGTCGCAGGGATTGGCCAGCTTTGTCTGGTTCATCGCCGTATTGTCGACCGCCATCGGGATGCTCAACCTGTTTCCGATCCCCGTTCTTGACGGCGGACATCTGGTTTTCTTCGCCTTTGAGGCCGTGGCAAAGCGCCCGCCGAGCGACCGGGCCATGAATATCCTGATGTCGGCGGGATTGTTCCTGATCATCTCGCTGATGGTGTTCGCTCTGGCGAACGATTTCTTTTGCTGAATCGTCATACTGTTGCCGCATTCTTTGCTATCATGAGATGCAAGAAAAACGAAGACGAGGCGGTAGATCATGGAACAGGCAGCAACAGGATATAAGGGGCTCTGGCTTCTTCTGGATGTGAACAATGACAGATTGCTAGCGCTCTTGATCATCGCGATTGCGTTGGCAGCGGTCGGTCTGGTGGGCGTCGAATACGTCAGCTCGGTGATCGTCAACGATGCCCCGGTCGTCTTGGGGGGCACGGTCCTCTGACAAAGTGTTCAGGCCGCCGCCCCTAGTCCCTGAAACAGGTGGTTGGTTCGTTGCATCTCTGTGACTCATTTAGGTCTCCGGTCAATAACCGGGGCCTTTTGGCGTTTGTCGTTTTGACATGCTTTGCAAATCCCATTATCCACGTGTGAAAGAGCCTGAAAAGAATCAATAATTCAGGCCGTTGCTACGAGCGGTGGGAAAGTTGCTGATGAAGAATGACCGGGGGACGATCAGGGTGGCCCGTGCGATCCTGATATTTGTTTTTGTGAGCGCCGTCACGATGATTTCGGGATGGCACGCAATGGCGCAGGCGCAAACGACGGGTGGCACAAGTTTTGCCCAGGTCGTCGTGACCGGCAATCAGAGGATCGAGACGGCGACGATCCGGAACTTTGCCGCGATCAAACCGGGGACGGCGGTCACGCCCGGCCAGATCAATGCCGCCTATCAGCGGTTGCTGGCCACGGGTCTTTTCGAGAGCGTGACCATTACTCCCCGGGGCGGCCGTCTTGTCATCGCCGTTCAGGAATTCCCGACGATCAACCGGATCAATTTCGAACGCAACAAACGCATCAAGGACGACAAGCTGGCGGCGCTGATCACCTCGCAGCCGCGGCACACCTACAGCCCCGCGCAGGCCGAGGCAGACGTGGAAATCATTCTGGAGGCTTACCGTCAGTCCGGACGCGAGGCCGCCGAGGTCAAGCCCAAGATCATCCGCCGCGCTGACAATCGCGTCGATCTGGTCTTTGAGATATTCGAAGGCAAGGTCGTTGAAATTCAACGCCTGAGTTTCATCGGCAACCGCAGTTTCTCGGACAGACGGCTGCGGCGCGTATTGTCGACGAAACAGGCGGGAATATTCCGCCGTTTCGTGAAAAGCGACACTTTCGTGGCCGATCGGCTGGAATTCGACAAGCAGATCCTGAGGGATTTCTATCTTTCACGTGGTTACATAGATTTCGAAGTGGTTTCCGCCACCGCCGAGATCCTGCGTGAGCGAAACGGTTTTTTCGTTTCCTTCAAGGTGCGCGAAGGGCAGTCCTATGATTTTGGTCAGATCACCACAACGAGCGATCTTGCGGAAATCGATCCTGCGGAATTTCAGAACATCGTGCGGATCAAGTCCGGTGTCGGTTATTCCCCGGCGCATGTGGAAACGACTCTTGCACGAATGGAAGAGTTGGCGACGCGCAAGGGTCTGAACTTCATTCGCGTCACACCGCGGGTCACAAGGAACGACCGGGCACGCACGCTGGATTTCGAATTCGTGATCGAGCGCGGACCGCGCATCTTTGTGGAGCGCATCGATATCGAAGGAAACACCGAAACGCTTGATCGGGTGATCCGGCGGCAATTCGACACCGTCGAAGGTGACCCGTTCAACCCAAGGCAAATCCGCGTCGCCGCCGAACGCATCCGCGCGCTGGGATTTTTCGCGGCGTCCGAGGTGACGACACGCGAAGGCGCGGGCCCGGACCGGGTCATTGTGGACGTGAACGTGAAAGAGCAACCGACCGGCAGCCTCAATTTCGGCGTGTCCTATGGGGCGGGCAGCGGTTTTGGTGCCAGCGTCAGCCTGTCAGAGAGCAACTTTCTGGGACGTGGCCAGTTTGTGAAAGCCGATCTTGGGGGCGGGATCTCGGACCAGAACCTGACTCTCAGTTTTGCCGAACCGATGTTTCTCGACCGCAACCTGCGGTTCAGCTTTGACGCGTTTCGCAAAACGACCACCCAGCAGAACGCCGAATACGACACCGGTAATCTGGGGCTGGAAACCGGTTTGACGTTCCCGGTCAGTGAAAACGGCAAGTTGTCCCTGAAATACCGCCGTAGTGCGGATTCCATTGCCAACGTCGATCCCGGCGGGACAGGATCGTCCGTGCTGATCGCGGCCAGCACCAATCAGGTGAATTCCATGGGGTTCACCTATGCCTTTGACAATCGCGCGAGCGGGCTCAACCCGCGGGCGGGGACGATTTTCCGTGTTTCGCAGGATTTTGCGGGTCTCGGCGGATCGACGACCTATTCAAAAACGACCGCATTGGTGGGCGCGCGCACCACGATGTTCAACGGGCAGGTTTCGCTCAGCGCCGAACTGGAAGGTGGCGTGCTGATCGACGGCAGCGGCACGAGCAAACTGACGGACCGCTTTTTCCTGAACAACAGCATCTTTCGCGGATACAAGATCAACGGAATGGGACCACGCGATCTCATTGCGACAAACAAGGATGCCCTGGGCGGAAACACCTTTGCGGTTGCGCGGCTCGAGGCGAACTTTCCCCTCGGCCTGCCCGAGGAATACGGCATATCCGGTGGCCTGTTTCTGGACATCGGTTCCTTGTGGGGGCTTGATAACCGGGATGGTGGGCTGACGGCTGCCGATGGTCTGGATCTGGTGGACGACAGCATGATCCCGCGCAGCGTGCTTGGGTTTTCGCTTTTTTGGGACACGGCGATCGGACCGCTGCGGTTCAACTTTTCGACCGTCCTCAGCGGCCCGTCTTATGATGAAACCGAAAACCTCAACCTGACCGTGGGCGCGCGGTTCTAGATGAGGCCGGTGCGCTCAGGCCGCGCGGTTTCCCATCTTTTCCTTGCGGCTGCGCTGGTATTCCTGACCTCTGTGCCGTCGCTGGCGCAGAACCTGTCGGGCGGGGTTTTCACGCTCAACCAGGATCGCTTGTTTACCCAATCGCTGTTCGGTCAGCGTGTCCAAAGTGAGGTCAAGCTGCGAACGGCGGCCATTGCGAAGGAAAACCGCCGGATGGAGGCCGAACTCAAGGCCGAGGAACTGGCCCTGACCGAAAAACGTCCCGATCTGGAACCGGCGGAGTTCCGGAAACTGGCCGATGAATTCGATGCCAAGGTCGAAAGCATCCGCACCGGGCAGGCGCAAAAATCGGCCGATTTCAACAATTGGGCTGCGAACCAGCGAAAGGAATTCTTTGACGCCGCCTTTCCGGAGCTTCTGAAACTGGCCGAGGAAATCAGCGCGGTCGCCATTCTCGATCAGCGTTCGGTCATTATCTCATCCGATCGGATTGACATCACCGACCGCGCGATCAAGCAAATCGACGCGGTGATTGGCGACGGCAGCGCGCCCTCGGAACAATGAGCGGTCGCGCGCTTGTCAGTCTCAGCCCTGCTTGATAGGGAACGGGGATAGTTTTCACATCTAAAAGGTCGCCAAAATGAACGAAGAGACACCCCAGGAACTTGTTTCAGTGGACCTTGAAACAATTCAAAGGATGATCCCGCATCGGTATCCCTTTTTGTTTATCGACAAGGTTCGCGACCTGCGTGTTGGGAAAAGTGCTGTCGGGATCAAGAACGTGACCATCAACGAGCCGCATTTTCAGGGGCATTTCCCGAATAAGCCCATCATGCCGGGCGTGATGATTGTCGAGGCCATGGCCCAGACCGCGGCGGTTCTGATTTCACAGACGCTGAACCTGATCGACCGGGATCCGCTGGTCTATTTCATGACGATGGACAAATTCCGCTTTCGCCGCATGGTCGTTCCGGGCGATCAGCTTGAACTTCATGTCACGGTCATCCGTGGCCGGGGGCGTATCTGGAAGCTTTGGGGCGAAGGCATGGTGGACGGACAAACCGCCTCGGAGGGCGAGTTTTCCGCGATGATCGACGTTCCCAGGGAAACGGCCTGAAGACCATGACCCGAACGGACGCAAATCCATCCATCCATCCAAGCGCGATCATTGACGCAGGTGCTGAAATCGGACCGGGGTGCCGGATCGGGGCCTATTCGGTCGTCGGACCCAAGGTCAGGCTGGCTGCGAATGTCACGCTGGACAATCATGTCTCGATTGCGGGGGACACCGCGATTGGCGAGGGCACGCGGATCTGGCCGTTTGCGTCGATTGGCAGCGAACCGCAGGATCTGAAATTCGGGGGCGAAGCCTCCAGCGTGGTCA
This sequence comes from uncultured Rhodobacter sp., assembly GCA_964466385.1. Taxonomy (GTDB): domain Bacteria; phylum Pseudomonadota; class Alphaproteobacteria; order Rhodobacterales; family Rhodobacteraceae; genus UBA5972. The sequence continues at coordinate 23,551 of CAYXNM010000001.1, forward strand.
TCGGCCGAAACAACATGATCCGCGAATACGCCACCGTCAATCCCGGCACGGATGGGGGCGGGGGCGTCACCCGCGTCGGTGACGACAATCTGATCATGATGTACGTGCACGTTGCCCATGATTGCCAGATAGGCAGCGGGATCGTTCTTGCCAATGCGGTGCAGATCGCGGGCCATGTCGCGATTGGCGACAACGCGGTTCTGGGCGGCCAATCCGGCGTGCACCAGTATTGCCGGATCGGTTCCGGGGCGATGATCGGTGCGGGGGCGGTCGTTGTGAACGACGTTATCCCCTATGGTTCGGTCATTTCCCCGCGTGGCGAACTGGGGGGCCTCAACCTGATCGGGCTGAAACGGCGCGGTGCGGACAAGGCCGAGATGAACGGGCTGCGTGCGGCTTACAAGACGCTCTTCGCCGGTGACGGTTCCTTGCTGGCGCGCGCACGCCAGATGGCCGGTGACGATCCCGACAACCCTCTGGTTCAGGACGTGTTGGCATTTGTCCTTGCGAATTCCGACCGATCCTTCTGCACGCCGTCCTGAATTCCCATGGGCGCGCTCCCTCATACCGGTTTGGCCATTATCGCGGGCGATGGCGATCTGCCGCGATTGCTGGCGGAAAATGGCGGGATTGCAAAGTCCGACCTCCTGATCGTGAATTTTGCGACGCAAACGCCTGCGTGGATGGGGGCCTTTTCCGTTCTTGATGCCAGCATTTTCAGGCTTGGCCACATGTTCGACGGCATGCGCGCGCATGGCTGCGGGACGGTCGTTTTTGCCGGCAAGGTCGCGCGCCCCGCGATCGACCCGGCCCGGTTTGATGAAAAGACCCGCGAAATCGCACCGAGGCTGCTGCCAGCCCTTAACCGGGGCGACGACACGACCCTGCGCGCGATTGCCGGCATTTTCGAAAGCGAAGGCTTTCGGGTGAGCGCGCCCCACAGTCTGATGCCCGAATTGCTGGCCCCCGGGGGCCTGTTGACATCGGCAGAACCGCGCGATCAGGACCAAACCGATATCCGACGCGCCGAACAGATCGTGGCCGCCCTTGGCGCGGTCGATGTGGGGCAGGGGGCGGTGGTGGCGCGCGGATTGTGTCTGGGCGTGGAGAGCATTCAGGGGACCGATCGGATGCTGGAATGTGTCGCCAAGGCGCAGGCGCGCGATATCCCGCGCTGTGGTGTGCTTTTCAAATCGGCCAAACCCGGTCAGGACCGGCGCATGGACATGCCCGCGATTGGCGCGAGGACCGTCGAACTTGCCGCAAAGGCGGGGCTTGCCGGCATTGCGCTTGGCGCAGGGGCTGCTTTGATCCTTGAGCGTCCGAAAGTTGTTGAAACCGCTGACGCGCATGGCCTCTTTGTCATCGGAATCCAGCAAGGTGGCTGAGGGGCGCCACTTTTTCCTGATCGCGGGCGAACCCTCGGGGGACAAACTGGGCGCACAGTTGATGGCGGGGTTGAAGGAGCTTCATCCGGACGTCCGTTTCAGCGGGATCGGGGGGCCGTTGATGGAAGGCCAGGGTCTGACGAGTGATTTTCCCATGGGCGAATTGTCCGTCATGGGCGTTCTGGAAATCTTGCCGCGATTGCCAAAGTTATTGCGCCGTGTTCGGGCGACAATCGACCGGGTCGCGCAGATTTCACCGGATGCACTGATCACGATCGACAGCCCGGATTTCTGCCTGCGCGTCGCCAAAGGCGTGCGAAACAAGGCCCCCGGCATTGGAACGGTTCACTACGTGGCGCCAACGGTCTGGGCCTGGCGCCCCGGTCGCGCGGCGAAAATGGCGCGTTTCGTGGACCATGTTCTGGCGCTCTTTCCCTTTGAGCCACCCTACATGGAAGCCCATGGCATGACCTGCGATTTCGTCGGCCATCCGGTCGCGCGCGAGGTGACCCCGAGCGCATCCGAATGCGCGGCGTTTCGCGCGGAAATCGGGGTCGCCCCGGACCAGAGGCTGCTGTTGGTTCTTCCCGGATCGCGGTAGGGCGAAGTCACCCGGATGGAACCGGTATTCGCCCAAACCGTGGCGCGAACGCTGAAAACCCATCCCAAGACCGCCGTTATCGTGCCAACGACAGCGAATGTTGCCGATCAGGTGAAGGCGGCCCTTGGCACGTGGCCCGCGGGCGCTCTGCTCCTTGACCCGCGCCATATGCCGCCCGATCAGGCCGAGACGCGAAAACGACTGGCCTTTGGCGCAGCCGATCTGGCGCTGGCCGCCTCGGGAACCGTTTCGCTTGAACTGGCGCGCGCGCGTACGCCCATGATCATCGCTTATCGGTTCAATTGGCTGACGACGCGGATCGTCAAGAAAAAGGTCAATCTGAAATCCGCAACGCTGGTCAATATTCTGACAGAGACCAACACCGTGCCCGAATTTCTGTTTGAGGAATGCACTGCCGACAATATCGCGCCGCTTCTGGCGCGTTCTCTGGATGATCCGGACATCGGCAAACGCCAGATTAGAGCGATGGAGGTCGCGATCAGGAAGCTGTCTGCACCCGGTGGTCCGCCGGGCACGCAGGCCGCGCGGTCCGTCCTTGATTTTGTCAATCGCAACCCTTGAACCCGCCGAAGCGGAAAGGGCGTGACGGTGAAGGCAGGATGTCAGGCGGCGAAATGAGCGACGATGGCGCCGGTTTTTTCGATCAACACCTGCGGTTTGATCTGAAACATGTGATGCGGCGTTCCCGCCGCCGCCCAGATCAGTGCAAAATCCGTCAGTCGACTGTCCAGAAATGTTCGCAGGGGTTTAATGTGCCCAAAAGGCGAAACGCCGCCAATGGCGAACCCTGTTTGCGCGCGGATGAAGCGCGCATCGGCCTTGCCCAAGGGTTCGCCCGTCAGTTCACGCGCGCGCGCCAGATCGACCCGGTTCCCGCCCGCGGTCAGAAAAAGAACGGCGTTTCCACTGGTCGACCCGGCGAAAATGACCGATTTCGCGATTTGATCGGGCTGGCAGGAGACGGCGTTCGCGGCCTCCAGCGCGGTTGTTGTGGGGGTCCTCAGGTGCAGGATTTCCAAATCAAGCGCCAACTCGGCCAACTGGCGCTTTACGCGTTCAAGACTCTTGCTCATCCGACCCTCCGAACCATGGTCGGTTTATCCTTTTCTCGCCGACCCATGGCAACCCCTGTTGACGCGCGCGCGCGTCCATTTCATCCTGTGGCATGTCTCTGATTTCCCTTTCCCGTCGCGCCCCCATCCCCTTTGAAGCGGATCGTGCGCAGGAGACCGCCGGGCTGTTCCCCGGCGCTCCGGACAACATCCGCCGGCTCTTGGGCGGCGTTGCCGGGTGCAGCCCCTATTTGCGGGGGTTGATCCGGTCGCAAAAGGATTGGCTGGAAACCGTGCTGGATGCTGATCCGAACGATGTCATGGCGGGGCTGACCCAACCGGCGGATGTCACCGGGTTCGAGGCCCTGGGCCGCGCCTTGCGGGTGGCCAAGAAACGCATGGCGCTTTACGTCGCGCTGGCGGATTGCGGCGGGATGTGGACGCTTGACGATGTCACCGGCGCATTGACCATGTTTGCCGATTCCGCCGTAAAAAGCGCCCTTGATTTTCTGGTGAACGCCGAAATCGAACGCGCGCGCCTGCCGGGTTTCGGCCCGGATGATCGCCAAGACGCGTGTGGCCTGTTCGTGCTGGCCATGGGGAAAATGGGGGCGTTTGAGCTGAACTATTCCTCGGACATCGATCTCATCGTTTTGTTTGACGACAGCCGGATTGCGCCCGCGAATTTTGACACCATTCGCGAACGGTTCATTCGCATTACCCGGCGCCTGAGCAAACTTTTGTCCGAGGTCACGGCCGACGGATATGTCTTTCGCACGGATTTGCGCCTTCGGCCCGACCCATCCGTGACGCCCGTCGCCTTGTCGGTTTCTGCTGCCGAAAGGTATTACGAAAGCGTTGGCCGCACATGGGAACGCGCCGCCTTCATCAAGGCCCGCCCCTGTGCCGGAGACATCGTCGCGGGTGAAAACTTTCTGAAACTGCTGCGGCCCTTTGTCTGGCGAAAGCATCTGGATTTTGCGGCCATTCAGGACGCCCATGACATGCGTCTGCGGATACGAGAGCACAAATCGCTTGGCGGGCCGATCGTGGTGCCGGGGCATGATCTCAAACTGGGGCGCGGCGGCATTCGCGAGATCGAGTTTTTTACGCAAACCCGTCAGATCATCGCGGGCGGTCGCGACCGGGACCTGCAAAAGGCCCGGACACAGGAAGCACTGGCCAGCCTTACAAAAAAGAAATGGGCGGGAACGGATACGACCGGGGCGCTGTCGCGCGCGCTCATCCGCCTGCGAACACTGGAACACCGTGTCCAGATGCTTGCGGATGCGCAGACTCACCTGTTCCCGAAGAACCCCGATCAGATCGCCCGGTTGGCGGCCTTTTGCGACGAAGCGGACACACAGGTATTCATTGCTGAAACCAAAGCGTTGCTTGAAATGGTTCATGCGCTGACGGAAAGCTTTTTTGCCCCCGGACATGCGACCGTGGCAACGCCGGAGGGGCTGAGCGAAAACACCCGCGGGATCATTGAAAAATGGCACCTGCTGCCCGCGTTTCGCAGCGATCGTGCACGGCTCATCTTTGATCGTCTGAAACCGGCCATCCTGTCGCGCATCGCCAAGACCGCCAATCCTGATCAGACGCTTGCGCGGTTCGACGGGTTTCTGGCGGGGCTGCCCGCCGGGGTTCAGCTTTTTTCGCTGTTCCAGGCCAATCCCCATCTGATCGACCTTCTGGTGGACATTTGCGGCAGTGCGCCCGATCTGGCCGGCTATCTGTCTCATAACGCGCAGGTTTTTGACGGTGTGATCGGCGGGACATTCTTTGAGCCCTTGCCCGATTGCCCGGCCCTTGCGAAAGACCTGACGCAGGTACTTTCGGGGTTTGACGATTACGAAGACCAGCTCAACGCCGCACGGCGGTGGAAAAAGGAACAACATTTCCGAATAGGCGTTCAACACCTCAAGGGGATGGTAACGGGGCAACAGGCGGCCTTGCATTATTCAGACCTTGCCGAGGGGGTTTTGCGGGCGGTGTTGCCCCGTGTCATTGCCGCCTTTGCTGTGCGTCACGGCGCTTTGCCCGGTCGCGGTGCGGTGGTGTTGGGCATGGGGTCTTTGGGGGCGCGGTCCCTGACGGCGGCTTCTGACCTTGATCTGATCGTCATATACGATGCGCAGGGACACGAGGTATCGGACGGCAGGCGCCCGCTTGCGTTCAGCACGTATTTTGCGCGTCTGACACAGTCTTTGGTCACGGCACTCAGTTCGCCGATGGCCGAGGGGCGCCTTTACGAGGTCGACATGCGTTTGCGTCCCTCCGGGCGCAAAGGCCCCGTTGCCACGGCGCTGAGCGGGTTTGTTCACTATCAGCGGAATGAAGCATGGACGTGGGAGCATCTTGCCCTCACGCGCGCGCGTGTCATCGGCGGCAATCCCGATCTGGCGCAAGAGGTTGAACGGGAACGTCAGAAAGTTCTCAACGTCACCCGCAAGACATCAAAGGTGCGCGCCGACGTTGCCGACATGCGCCTGCGTCTGGCAGATGCGGCTGATCGCGCGCTGGTGTCCGGGCTGTGGGAGGCAAAACAGGGGCCGGGGCGCATGCTGGATATAGAATTGCTGGGCCAGACGGCGGCGCTTTTGTCGGCGAGCACAAAGCGGAGCACCGCGGATCAACTGGGGTGCGCGCTCGAACTGGGCTGGCTTACGCCGGGCGAACTCACCTCGGTTTTGCAAAGTTACCGGCGACTTTCGGGCGTTCAGCAGGTGACGCGGTTGCTGGTGCGGCGGGGATTGCGCCCGGAAAACCTGGGAGCGGACGGTCTTAACCTGCTGCTGGCGGAAACCGGCGCGCCCACCGCCCGCATATTGGGGGAAAACCTGGCGCGCGAACAGGAAACAATCGCGCGGCTGATTGATCGATGTCTGCGGGTGTGAGCCGGGAACCTGACGTTCCAACCACCCGCAAGGCAGAATTCGTTTGATGGCGCGCGAAAAATCTATAATCCCTGCAAAAGGAACATCTGCAACACAGGGGCGGACGTGGTATGAACAAAGGAAATCTCAAGGTCGACCCGAGGGGGCTTATTTTTGAAAGCTACCGGATGGAGGGCATCTCGGTTCAGGAATGCCGGGCGATCTTTCTTGACTGGGCTTTGGGCCTTGCAAGCGGGGACATGGAGACAGCGCTTGGCGATCTTCATGATGAATATGTCGCCAAATCCCCCGATCACCCCATGAGCGGCCTGATCAAAGCGGGGCTGAACGCTGAAAAAACCCGGCAGGGACGGCGCGGCGGGCGCAGGGGAAAACTGCGAAATATCTGAGCGCGGCAGGAACGCCGAAACGGCAACAAACATAAAGGGCAAACCGAAAACCCATGGTTCCGCTGGAAAAACTGGAACAGATCGCCGCCAGGTTCGGGTTTCTCGAAGCCAAGCTGGCCGAGGGCGCCCATGAGGACGATTTTGCCGCTCTGGGGCGTGAATACGCGGAGCTGCGACCTGTGGTCGAGCAGATCACGGCCTATCGCGCGATGCTGGATGACCTGAACAGCGCGCAGGAAATGTTGGCTGATCCCGAGATGAAGGCCCTTGCGCAGGAGGAAATCGACGACCTCGGGGGCAAGCTTCCCGATCTGGAACAGAAGCTGAAAATCAGCCTGCTTCCGCGCGACAATGCCGACAGGAAACCGGCGATCATCGAAATCCGCGCGGGGACCGGCGGGGACGAAGCCGCGCTCTTTGCCGGCGATCTGTTGCGCATGTATCAGCGATTTGCCGAAAAAACCGGCTGGACATTCACGCTGATGTCCGAAACTCCGACCGAGTTGGGGGGGTACAAGGAGGTGATCGCCAGCGTTCAGGGAACGGATGTCTTCGCGCGCCTCAAATTCGAAAGCGGCGTTCATCGCGTGCAGCGCGTGCCTGCGACGGAATCAGGCGGGCGCGTTCACACATCCGCCGCAACCGTCGCCGTCCTGCCAGAGGCCGAGGATGTGGATCTTGTCATTCCGCAAGGTGATCTGCGCATCGACACCATGCGTGCAAGCGGCGCGGGCGGGCAGCACGTCAATACCACCGACAGCGCGGTTCGGATCACACATGTTCCAACCGGTATCATGGTGGTCAGTGCGGAAAAATCCCAGCACCGCAACCGCGAGATTGCCATGCAGGTGCTGCGAACGCGGCTATATGATCTGGAGCGCCGGAAAGTCGCCGAGGAACGTGCGGCGGATCGCAAAGGGCAGGTGGGCTCCGGCGACCGGTCCGAACGGATACGCACCTATAATTTCCCGCAAGGCCGGCTGACGGATCACCGCGTCAATCTTACGCTATACAAGCTCGAACAGGTCTTGCAGGGCGACCTCGATGAAATCATCGACGCCCTCATCGCGGATGATCAAGCCACCCGTCTGGCGGATCTCGACCCGTGAGTTCCGTCCGCTCAGCGCTTTCTAAGACAAACCAGATCCTTGAGAACACCCGTATTCCCGACGCCGGACGGGATGCAAGGCGGCTGGTGGCGCACGCCCTGGGGGTAAAGGCCGGGCGGCTCAACCTCGTGTTGGATGAGCCGTTGAGCGACCGATCCCGCACTATTCTTGATCGCGCCATTGCCGATCGTCTGGCGCGCAAGCCGGTTTCGCGAATTCTCGGATACCGGGATTTCTGGGAACACCGGTTTCAGATCTCTGGCGATGTGCTCGATCCGCGCCCCGAAACCGAGTTGCTGGTTGAATTGGCGTTGAGCCGCCCCTTTGGGCGGGTTCTTGACCTTGGAACGGGAAGCGGGTGCATTCTTCTGTCAATCCTCGCGGCGCGGAGCGGGGTCACCGGGACCGGCTCGGACATCAGCCCCGGGGCACTTGAAACGGCATCGATAAACCGCGCGGCACTTGGGCTTGAAGATCGTGCCGAGCTTGTGCAATCGGACTGGTTTTCCGGCCTTAGGGGTGAATATGACCTGATCGTTTCCAACCCGCCTTACATCGGGGCCGGGGAAATGCTCTCGCTTGCCCGCGAAGTGACGAAATGGGACCCTTTTGCTGCACTCTGCCCCGGCGGGACGGGGCTGGAGGCATACGCGACGATTTCCGACGGTTTACGGGGCTTTTTGTCGCCAAAAGGCCGCGCGCTGTTTGAGATTGGGGCTGATCAGGGTGCCGAAGTCAGCCGCATATTTCTGTCCGCCGGGTTTGGCAATTGCAGGGTCCACAAGGACCTGGACGGTCGTGATCGGGTGGTCGAACTGCATAATTCACCCTGATTGGCGATATATTTGTCGGAATCAGGCGAAAATGCACCCGATGTTCAGCATTGCACTTGTTTTGTTCCATATGGAATGTATAGGGTTCGGACAGGCGGATGATTGATCTTCAATGCATCTCAACCGCAAATCGCCCTAGACGAAGATGTTGGGAATTCACAGCAATCGCTGCAACCGAACACAAAACAGAATCCCGGAACGGCCCTATCAGGGCACAGAAAATCAGAGACTATGAGATCATCGAACAAATCGCGCTCGCGCAATAAAAACCAGAACCGTCGGTCCTCGACCAACGTGATCAACCGGGTCTTTGACAGTTCCGGACCCGAGGGAAAAGTGCGGGGAACGCCCCAGCAGATCATCGACAAATATCAGGGGCTGGCGCGGGACGCGCAATTGTCGGGCGACCGCGTCGCCGCAGAAAATTTTTTGCAGCATTCCGAACATTATTCGCGATTGCTGAACGAGGCGAACCGCGAGGCTGCGCAGCGCCGCGAAGCGCACGAAGCCAGGCAGGAACAGCACAACCACCGCAACGAAAAGCAATCAGGCCACGACACCCGCCCGGATCCGTCTTCCGAGCAGCCCGATGTTGTCGAAACCGTGCGGGACGGACCGGGCGATGCACCCTCCGGGCTGGTTGAAACACCCGAAGGAAACCGTTCGGCGGATCGGAAAACGTCACCCGGCCAAAGCGACCAGGCGGCTGAATAGTCAGTCCGTTCGGGCCGAGAGTCGCTGATTGCGCGCGCGCGACTGATCCAGGGCCCGCGCAAGGGTGCAGAAATCCTCGATCGACAGGTTTTCCGCGCGCTCGGTCGGTTGAATTCCCACGTTTTCCAGCAGTTCGGTGATGTTTGGATGGAGTGAGCGCAGCGATGCGCGCAGCATTTTCCGCCTTTGCCCGAATGCCCTGGATACCACCAGCCCCAGTGTTGCCTCATTGGCAGGGGCCAGCACTTGCGCACGTCTCGTGATGTGGACAACGGCGGAATTGACCTTGGGGGCGGGGGTGAAGGCCTGCGGGGGGATTTCCATGACGATCCGCGCCTCGGCCCGCCATTGCGTCAGGATCGAAAGGCGTCCGTAGGCCTTTGATCCGGGGCCTGCAACGATACGCGCCGCAACCTCCTTTTGGAACATCAGTGTCAGGCTTTCCCAAAACGGAGGCCAGACTGGCGGGGTCAGCCATCGGATCAGAAGTTCGGTTCCGATGTTGTAAGGCAGGTTGGCGACCACTTTGACCGGATCATTCAAGACCGCGCGGTGATCGAGTGTCAGCGCGTCGGCGGAAATCACCTCCAGCTTTCCGGGGTAATGATCGGCGATTTCCTGCAAGGCCGGCAATGCGCGTTCGTCTTTTTCAACCGCCACGACGCGCCGCGCGCCACCGGCCAGCAGGGCGCGTGTCAACCCGCCCGGTCCGGGACCGATTTCCAGAATGTCGGCGCTGGTCAGATCGCCCGCGCAGCGCGCGATCTTGCCCGTCAGGTTCAGGTCCATCAAGAAGTTCTGACCCAGTGATTTTCGCGCCGCCAGTCCGTGGCGGGCGATCACGTCGCGAAGCGCTGGCAATCCGTCGATGGATGCCATCAGCTTTTCCGCGCGGAATGCGCGGCCAGGTTTTTCGCTTCGCGCAATGCGGCGATCAGGCTTGCCGGGTTGGCGCGGTGCTTGCCCGCAAGATCAAGCGCCGTGCCGTGATCGGGTGACGTTCGTACGAATGGCAGTCCAAGCGTGATATTGGTGCCGCCGAAAAAGTCCAGCGTCTTGATGGGGATCAACGCCTGATCGTGATACATCATGACTGCAACGTCATATTCCCGCCGCGCGTCGGCATGAAACATCGTGTCCGCTGCCAGCGGCCCGACGATATTCATACCGGTCTTTTGCAACGCGCGGATGACGGGGGACATGATCCCGATCTCTTCCGCCCCCATGGCGCCGCCTTCACCGGCATGCGGGTTAAGCCCGCCGACCGCAATGCGCGGATTGGGAAGGTCGAACATCCCGACAAGGGCGGAATGCGTGATTTCCAGCGTTTCACGCAGCAAAGCAGGCGTCAGAACCCCAGCGACTTCGCCAAGCGGAATGTGGATCGTCACGGGGACGACGCGCAGTCCGGGGCAGGACAGCATCATGACGGATCGTGGAACATCGGCGAGATGGGCCAAAAACTCCGTATGGCCCGGAAAGGCAAACCCGGCGCCGTCCTTCAGGGCCTTCTTGTGGATGGGGTTGGTCACGATGGCGCTGGCATGTCCGGTCGTGACCAGATCAACCGCGCGCCTGATGGTGTCAATCACACAAGGTGCGTTTTTTATGTTCGGGCGGCCAAAATGATTGGGCGCGGCAAACGGCTGATGCAACAGGGGCAGACCCTCGCGCATCGCGTTTGGCGCTTCGTCCGGGGCGGTGATTTCCCGCAACGGCAGCTTGCCGGCGGCCTTTGCCGCATGGTCCCGGTCCGCCAGCAGGAAAAAGCAGGTCTCCTCAAAAAGCTCGCGCCATGCAAGAAACGACAGCTCCAACCCGACGCCGGCAGGTTCGCCCGACGTCAGGACAATGGGCGCCGGGGTCATGGCGTGACGATGATGGCATCGCCCTTCAGTTCCTGAAGATAGCCGTCGCCAAAGGCCTGCATGCGCTGCGCAAACAAGGCCACCCTGACCTGCTCGCGATTGCCTTCGGACAGTTTGTTGGTGCGACCGCACAGCATGAGAAACATCAGAAACCCGTCATCGTCGCCCTGGGTCAGATTGGTGGACACTTCGTTCGCGTCAAGGTTCGCCAATTCCCGCGCGATGGATTTCGGTGTTTTGCTGACCGCGGTCACCGTTTGGGAGAAATACTCCTCCGGGTAGGCATCAGCCTGCGCCATCAGGTCGCTGCAGGTGTCAATCGACCCCTTGATCTTCGCCGCCTTCGCCAGCGTTTCAGGCGTGCGCCCGCCAGGCAGCAGGAGTGTTGCGTAATCATAGGCCAGTGTGCGCGCGGCAACCGTGCGATTGTCGCGAATGCCGCGCAACTGGAACAGGGCAACGGCATTGGGCAGACGAACGGGCGCGGTTACCCCCCCCACGCCAAGCGTGATCAGCGTGTTGCCGATACCGCCGGGCAGGCGCGACATGGGCATCCAGTCCAGCTTGCCCCCGTTTGCCCGGCTGGGCGAGGCGGAATAGGTCAGCGCGGCTTCTTCGAAGTCCTGAAAACTGTGGATACGGGCCGACAATTCTCGCGCCAGCGTCATGCTTTGTTCTTCGGCACCCTCAGGCAATGGCAGGATCAGTTCGGAAACCAGAACGGACGCGCCCACAGCCGTGGTTCCAAGCGCCATTGCGGTGTCGAGTTCGCTTTCCGTGACGAACGCCTTGGACTGGAATTTGGCCTGAATGACCTTGCGCCACAGCAAACCGGCACTGACGAAATCGGCAAAGGTTTCGGGAAAGATGTTTTCGCGCGCCAGACCTTCGATGAACTGCTCGGTCGTCAGATTAGCGCGGTTCGCAAATTCCGCCTGACCGGCGATCTTTTCGTCTTCACTCAGACCGATCCCCATCGAAACGGCAACCTGCTGGCGCAGACGATCGTCGATCAGGTCGTCGCGCGCCTGTGCTTCCAGATCGCCAAGCGTGCCCAGAACCAAAAGAAAATGGGCGCGTTGTTCGATCTCGAAATAAGTCACCGCGCTGCCGTTGACCTTGACCGCCGCCGAATAGGGGCTCTGACTAAAGGCCGGGATCGGCGCCAGAACCAGCGTTGCCGCCCAGAAGAACCATTTCAGTCTCATTGCGTTCAATCCAATCCGCATGTCACCTACCAAAACCCATTGCACGTCGCGCCCGCGGTTTCGCTTGCGGACCGGGTTCCAAATCCTGCCAGCGACACCTGCAAACCCAGATTTGTCGACCCACCCACGTTAGAGGATGCCGCGAATTGACGCGAGAGGGAAAGATCAACTTTAATGCATTCGTTGCTGTAAGTTAACGCAACGCCCGCGTCGCTGGCGGTGTTGGTCGTCAGGTCCATTCGCCAGTTGGCCCCCGTGCGCCAGTTGTTGCCCAGATCGTACCCCGCATCGACCAGCCATTCCGAGCGGTCCGTGGCGTTGCCCGCAGCCCCGCTTGCCAGCCAAAGATAGCTGCTGGTTGCGTCAAACCTCTTACCCTTGAAAGCCAGCCGGGTTTCGTTCTTGGCAAGTCCGGACGCAGGCCCGTAAACTGACCGCTGGACGATCTGAAACCTGTCAGGCAAAGTCATGCGCCCGGCCAGAACATAGCTTGACGCAAGACCGCTCAGGCCCGACGCAACCGCAAATTGCCCCGGATCGGTCAGGCGCAAAACCTGTCCGAGCGCGGCTTCGAAATGCCAGCCCTTGTCGGAACGGCGTGAAAACCCAAAGCCGATATTTGCCCGCAATCCCCGTTCGATCTGGTCCGTTCCCGCAAAGTGGTTGAGCGCGAACAGGCTGGAGGTTTCGAATTCGACCTGCGTGCTGTCTTCGTCGGGAACGGTCGTGTACGTGGCCGGAGACCAGACCAGTTGCATACGCGGCTCGATGACCGAAGTCGCACGCGTCGTCGTTTTCGCCATTGGAAGGCGAAAATCAAGCGCGGCAATGGGCGCGAAGCGCGTGATCGGGCTTGGGAACGTGCTGTCCTGCGCGGCGTTGTAATAATCGGCATGAATCTCTGCCGTTGCGGAGGTCACCAGACCGTTAGTGGCGAACCAGCTTTTGCTCCAGTCCGCTGACGAAGAGAGCCGCAGCGTGTCCCGCCCGACGATGTCGGCCCCGGAAGCGCGCTGATAGGAATTGACCGACAGGTCGAACCCGCCCTGACCGCCCAGTCCCGCCGGGGCAACGCGTTTACGCAGCCTGACCTCGCCCAGGAAAAATGGGATTTCGTCATTGGCCAACGCCGTGTTGAGCGACCGGAACCCGGTGATCTGCGATTGGAAAAAGGCTTGTCGTGTGACCTTGTTGAGGCGCACAAAGCTTTCCAGCCGCTTTGTCCTGGAAAACCCATGGTCCGACAAGTAGCTGTTGTCCGAGGTGAACTGCAATTGCATGTCCCCGTTGAAACCGTTCCTGAATCGCATGGAACCATCCGCAAACAGGTAGGCCCGCAAGGTGTTGGTCGCCGTCGTGTCATTGCTGAGTGCACCGTTCAGGTTCAGTTGCCCGTTGGAGAAGCGCTTGCGAAAGGTAAAGCCAAGTGTCGAGGCCCCGCTGGAATAGATGAACGGTTTGAGCGTGACGTCGGCATAATCGCCAAGGGTGATGAAATAGGGGGCGCCGATCCCGTATCCCAGGCTGGCAGAACCGCTGAATTCGGGCACCAGGAAACCGTTTGCGCGCCGAACGGTCGGTCCGGGCACGCGCAGGCGCGGGATATAGGCCACAGGAACATTCCCGAACCGCAGTTGCGCGCGCTCGAAAAACAGCAGCTTGCGTTCTTCGTCGTGAATGATCCGCCGCGCGCGGATCTGCCAAAGGGGCGTGGGGTGGGCCAGTGAAACCGAACAGGTCGAAGCCGCGGCCTGCACCAGTTGGTTGTAGCGCCCGTCCGTTCGACTGATCTCAGAGGCGGAAAGCTGCAATTGCTGGTTCAGAACCATGCGCGCGCTTTTGAGGATGCCGTTTTTCATGTCGCCCGACAATTGGGCAAAACTGGCGACGATCGTCACTTCCGTACCGTTGGTCAGACGGATCGGACCTTCGGCGGTGATCTTGTCGTTCTTTTCGTCATAGGTCAGTTGCGTCGCTTCCATGCGACTGTCGCCGATTGTGATCACAACATGGCCGCTGGCCCGCAGAACCCGGTAACCCGTGGTGTAAACGATCCGGTCCGCCGTGAGTGACGCATAGGACTGGTCGGTCGCCTGCGCGCTTGCCCCGACCCCTGAAAGGGCAAGTCCGAAAACGGCAACGAGACAGCGGATCAGTCCTCGCATGTCAGCCGTCCTCCAGATGAAGGATCATGCCAAGCGCGAAAAGGATCGCCGAAATGGGCGGCACCCAGGCCGCCGCCATGACCGGAACCGCACCGTTGGAGCCGAGAATTTCGGCGAAATCCTGAAGAATGAACACCGCAAGCCCGACCAGAACCGTAATCAAGACCATCAGTCCGACGCGCGCCGACCGCGAGTGGCGCATGGAAAAGGCCGCCCCCAGCATGACCATGCCCACCAGCAACAACGGCATTGCAAGCTCGATCTGGAAATGAACGCGGTGACGGCTGGTGGAAAAACCCGAACGCTCCAGCCGCGAAATGAAGCTGCGGGTGTCCCAGATGGAGATGGTGGCAGGATCCCCGAAACTGTTGAGAATCTGGTCTCTGGTGAGGTCGGAGGGCAGCGAAAGGCTGGTGAACTCCTTTGCGGTCTTGTCAGGCACGCGGCCTGGTTGATTGATTTGCCAGAATTTACCCGGCCCCAGATTCCAGGCCCCGTTTGAAAGCGAGGCATAGTTGGCCTCGATCCGACGCAGCGCGATTCCCGCGTCCGAAAACTCAAAAAAGGTAACGCCGGACAGGCGCGTTGCATCGAAATTCGCGCGGTTTGCAAAAATCACGGTCTGCCCCGACGGGCTGCCCTGCCGCAGCCACAAACCCGAACGGCTGAGCGAAAAGGACGACAATGTGCCGCTCTTGTAGCGCCCGGTCTCGCTTTCGAATTGTCGCAACGTGGCGGAGGCCAGCGGATTGAACGCAAGGATCGCCACCAGACCGACCGCGAAAATGGTCAAAACCGGTGCGATGAGTGATTTCAGCGCCGAAAAACCTGCGGCGCGGGTCGCCACAAGCTCGCTTGTGCGGCTCAACCCCAGATAAAGCGTAAGCGAGCTCAGGATCACGATCATGGGCAAAAGCTGATAAACCCCCGTCGGCGCCTTGAGAAATGCCAGGCGCAAGGTATCGGTCAGCCCGACCCTTGCACTGTCAAACTGCCCCAGCAATGCGGTTGCATCGGTAATGACCGCGAGCGCAAAAAAACTGGCGAACAACGCAAGAAACCGCCACAGGAAACGCCGCGCAAGGTAAAGGTGAAGCGTCATGCCGTCACCTCGTCCGGTGTGCGCGCGGTCCGGCCGTGGCCCGCGCCGCGGCGCGAGACGGACCTCAGCATCAGGCCGACCAGCACAAACCCCAGAAGGTCAGGCGCGTAGATCAGTCCCCAAAGCGAAATGTCCTTGTTGATCAGGTCCCGCAGCGGCACGGATATCGTTCCGAGCAGAACGACGACTGCAATCGCGCCGAGAACCTGGCGCATCACCCCGAAGCGGCTGAAGCTTCCCAGCATCAAAACGGCCATCCCGATCAGCGGGTAAACCAGCGACTGAAGCGGTTGTTCAAGCCGCCGGTGTGCCTCCAGCCAGAGGTTTTCCACCGTCAGTTTCGGGCCGACCAGCATGCCGGGGGTCGGGGACAGGAGGGCCAGTGTCGAATATTCCTGCAAGCGCCGCGGCACGTCGTCCGGCGCGCCGATCAGCGAGCCGATGTCAAAAACGAACTCGTCAAACTGTATTTTCGTCAGCAACAGGTTTTCGGTGTCAAATGTCTGGATGAGGCCGTCAAACATCACCAGCCGCGCCTTGGTATCGGCGCGCAACAGCACCGCCTTGTGCGCCGTATAGGTAAGATCGCGCGCCTTGTCCCGGCGGTCGAAAAGAAAGATATCGATGAGCGAGCCGTCGTCCTTGATGTCCCCGACGAAAAAGGTGACATCGTCCGTGGGGTGCAGGAATTTCCCCCCGACGATCAACCGGGTGGCCATGTCGTCGGCCAGTTCGTGCTGACGATTGTTGAGCATCAGAAGGCTGGTCGGAACCAGATAGTGGCTGAGCGCGCTGGCCAGCAGAAAAACGATCACCCCAAAGATCAGGAATGGCCGCATCAGGCGAAAGGCAGTGAATCCGGCGGCCTGAAAAACCACCATTTCGCTTTCCGAATGAAGCCTGTTGCTGACGTAAATCGCGGCGGCGAATGACACCACGGGCAGGACAATCGCCACGACCTGCGGCAAAAAGAGAATCATGATTTCCAGAAAAACCATCACCGACTGGCCATCGCCGATCAACTGGTCAAACAAACCGATTGCCCGGCCTGTCCAGTAAACGCCGATCAGAATCAGCGCAAAAATGGCAAACGGTCCCATGAGCTGGGACAGAATATATCTGTCAATCTTCGCCAATTTTTTTTCCGACGCTGCCTCTGTCCGGTATTTTTGAACAAATTAGCCTAAAAAGACGTTCGGCAACAGACTTATCTGGAACTTTTGCAAGCGGCTCGCTAGGTATCTGGTAGCACCATGCAAAAACGAGGAAACCACGCCATGACGTTACCCGCCGCAATCGAATTTTTGGCCTCTGATCCCGCGGAAATTGCTGAAATGAAAGGAAAAATCGCCATTTTCGTCGGGGAAGACGGCGCGATGGACGCGCTGGCGCGAAAGGTGAACACGCTCAGCCGGGGGGCCGTCAGGCGGTTGAGCGAGAGCAAGGCATTCGCAAAATCGAAAACCGGCAGCGGCCATGTTCTGGCTTTTCCCACCGGATTGGCGGCGGATGCTGTACAGATCGTCAAGCTTGCGCGCAGGCCGGACCTTGAAACAGCCCGCAAATCCGGGGCCACCATCGCGCAGTTCGCGGACCGCGGCGAAATCAGCGTCCTTGCCGGCACCAATGCGCGCAATGCGGATATTGCCTTTGGGTTTACGCTGAAGGCGTATCATTTCGATGCCCACAAGAGCGGCGAAAAAAAACCTTCCGGTGCCGTTCGGTTCATGGTCTCGCACCCAGAGAAGGTCGCGGCCCTCGCGCAGCCGATGGCGGCGGTTGCCGAAGGTGTGTTTTTCACGCGCGACCTTGTCAACGAGCCTGCGAACATCCTGACGACGAACGATTTCGCGGCCCGTCTGGCGGCCATGCACGACCTTGGCCTCAGCGTCACCATTCTGGAGGAGGACGCGCTTGAAGAACTTGGCATGGGCGCCTTGCTGGGGGTTGGCGAAGGGTCAGCCTCGCCCACCAAGATCGTGGTGATGGAATGGAAAGGCGGCGGCGACGAAGCCCCGTTTGCACTGGTCGGCAAAGGGGTGGTCTTTGACACGGGCGGCATCTCGATAAAGCCGGCTGCGGGTATGGAAGACATGACAATGGACATGGGCGGCGCCGGCGTCGTTGCCGGGGTCATGCGCGCCGTGGCGCTGCGACGGGCTAAGGCCAATGTGGTCGGTGTTGTCGGGCTGGTGGAAAACATGCCCGACGGACGCGCGCAACGCCCCGGCGACGTCGTGACCTCGATGAAAGGCGATACCATCGAAGTCATCAACACCGACGCCGAAGGTCGCTTGGTTCTGGCCGATGCGCTTTGGTATACGCAGCAGACATTCAAACCCTGCGCCATGGTCAATCTTGCGACTCTGACCGGCGCGATTATCGTCGGGCTGGGGCACGAAAACGCCGGGGTATTCTCCAACAACGATGCGTTTTGCGAGCGTTTTCTGAAATCGGCGCGGCTTGAAAACGAAGGTGCGTGGCGGATGCCCATGGGCAAGGCCTATGATGATTTGCTGAAATCGCGGATCGCGGACATGAAAAACGTGGGTGGCCGACCCGCCGGGTCGATCACCGCCGCGCAGTTCCTGCGTCGGTTCGTCAGCGAAGACGTGCCGTGGATACACCTCGACATCGCGGGCGTGGCGCTTTTGAAAGGGTCAAGCGCACTGGCGCCCAAAGGCGCGACGGGCTGGGGCGTCCGTGCGCTTGACCGTTTGATCCGGGACCATTACGAAAACTGATGTCCGAAGCCTTTTTCTATCACCTGACACGAACAGGCCTTGAGCCGCTGTTGGCCGGTCTATTGGAGAAATCTTTGGCGCGGAATTGGCGCGTCAACTTGCGTGTGGGTGATAAAGATCGACTGTCCTGGCTGGACGAACGCCTTTGGTCGCATCCGGAGGACAGCTTTCTGCCCCATGCCTGCGCCGGGCAGGAGAACGATTCCGAACAGCCGGTTTTGCTGACGTGTGGCCTGGAAAACGCCAATAATGCCGACGTTTTGATCGCCGTTGATGGGGCCGGGGTATTGCCCGGCGAAATCAACGCCTTCCAGCGCGTTTCGATTGTTTTCAACGGCAACGACGAGGCGGCAACCCAGAAAGCCCGCGCCGAATGGGCCGCGATCACCAAGGCCGGTCTGCCAGCGCGATATTGGTCACAGGGACCGGATGGCTGGGCCGAGACTGCCTCAAAAAATGTCGGAGACACGGGGTAGAGCGTCGCGATTTGTGATCACAACACCAATTCGAAAGCGGGCCGGATGTCCGGACAACAGATGCGCTCACCTTGTCAGGATCAGCGTGTCGCCCACGATTTCGAGCCGGGAAAACAGCGACAGATAGCTCATCCCCAACAGCGAACCGGGCATTTCACCGTCATTGACCCAGGCCGTGACGTTCTGATCCTGAAAACCAGCAAATCTCACTGTTTTCAGCTTGATACGTGCCGTTCTTACAGTTCCGTTCGCGGTCTGTGCCTGCCCGATATAGGCCAGCGCGTCGGGATCAACGCCGATCCGGCGGGCATCTTCAGCCGACAGCACCATGTCGGTCGCCCCCGTGTCGATCACGAAAGAAATCGCGACGTCGTTGACTTTCAGCGTCGCATAGAAATGCCGGTCCGTGGAGCGCGCGATCGCGATCCTGCCCGCATCGATTTCAATCGCGCTCTTTGGCATGGTTTGAAAACGCAACTCGTCCTTCAGGCCATAAAGGATGACCCCGCCCGCAAAGAGGAAAAACCACAGAATCGCCTGTTGCAGCGTTTTGGACAGGTTTTGGCGGTTCTGCGCAAAGAACCACCCCGCGACCATGAGGCCGAGCAGCGCCAGATAGACCAGTCTGAGTGTTGCGTCGGTGCCCATTCAACGCGCCTCGGCCCGTTCCTGTTGCTCCAGTGCGGCCATCCACATCGCCTCGGCCCGCTCAAGCGCCTGTGTCAGTTCGGCTTTCTTGTTCTGTAGCATTTCGAGACGATCCCGATCACCGCTGGTGTAAAGCGCCGGGTCGGCCAGTTTCTGATCGAGTTTTTGTTGCATCACTTGCAACTTGGTGACGCGGGCCTCGCATTTTAAGGCCTCGGTGCGCAATCGGGCGACGGATTTTTTGGGTCTCTCCGGCGCGGCGGGCGTGCCCGGTTTGGGTTTGTCGGCCGCTGTTTTTGATCTGTCAGACAGCAGGAATTTTCGGTAGGCGGCCAGATCCTCTTTGTAAACAACGACTTTACCATCGTTTACAAGCCACAGCCGGTCGGCGGACAAGGACACGAGGTGGGGGTCGTGGCTGACCAGAATGATCGCGCCCTGATAGTCGTTCAGTGCCGTGACCAGCGCCTCGCGGCTTTGGATGTCAAGGTGGTTCGTCGGTTCGTCAAGGATCAGGATATGCGGTGCGTCCAGCGTGGCGATCAACAGCGAAAGGCGGGATTTCTGCCCGCCCGACAGCTTGGCCACGATCGTTTCGGCCTGCTCGGCACCCAACCCGCCCGCTGCAAGGCGCGAGCGCAACCGCCCCGGCGTTTCCAGGGGACGCAGTGCGCGCAGGTGCTGAAGCGGGGTTTCTGACAACTCAAGCTCGTCAACCTGATGTTGGGCAAAATACCCGATCCGCAGTTTGGAGGACGCATGCAAACTGCCGTCGATGGGTTTAAGTTTACCGGCCAACAGCTTGGAAAGGGTAGATTTTCCCTGACCGTTTGCGCCCAGCAACGCGATCCTGTCATCCTGGTCGATCCGAAGGTCGAGATCCCGCAGAACAGGCTTTCCGCCGTATCCCACCGATGTCCCGTCAAGCTTTATGATCGGCGGTGAAAGTTCCTCGGGCGAGGGGAAATTGAAGGCAACCGTGCGGGCCTCCTCCTCGGCGGCGATCGGCACCATGCGTTCGATCATCTTCAGACGCGACTGCGCCTGTTTGGCCTTGTTGGCCTGATAACGAAACCGGTCCACATAGGATTGCAGATGCGCGCGCCGCGCCTCCTGTTTCTTCTTCTGCGACTGCGCCTGCGCCAGTTTTTCACGCCGCAGCCGGTCGAACTGGTCATACCCCCCCGACCAGAGCGTCAGGGACATGTCGGACAGGTGCAGGATCGAGTTGACCGACCGATTGAGCAGGTCCCTGTCATGGCTGATGACCACGACCGTGTGGGGATAGCGCGCCAGATAGCTTTCCAGCCAGATCGTGCCTTCCAGATCCAGATAGTTGGTGGGTTCGTCCAACAGCAGGATATCGGGCTGGGCAAACAACACCCCGGCAAGCGCAACGCGCATGCGCCAACCGCCGGAAAAATCAGCGCATGGCCGCGATTGTGCGGCTTCATCAAATCCCAGCCCCGAAAGGATTGTCGCCGCGCGGGACTGTGCCGACCAGGCGTCGATATCCTGAAGACGCCCGTGAATTTCTGCGATCCGGTCGCCGTCGGTGGCAATCTCGACCTCCTCCAGAAGGGCGGTGCGTTCGGTATCGGCGTTCAGAACCGTTTCCAGCAACGCGCACTGACTGGCGGGCGCTTCCTGTGCGACCCCGCCGATTCGTGCACCGCGCGGCGTGGTGATCGTGCCGCTCTCCAGCGTCAGTTCACCCGTTATCAGACGAAACAGCGTTGTTTTTCCTGTGCCGTTGCGCCCGACAAAACCGACCTTGTGCCCGGTCGGGATGACAGCCGAGGCGTCGTTGAACAAGGGGCGGCCCTCGATCGAGAAACTGATATCCTGAATGCGTAACATGGCGGCATTTGCCCCATTCGGCACGCGGCTGTCAATCGACGGTGATTTCGCGCCTTTTCAATGGCAATTCGCCATGATACGCAGCCGCCAATCTATTCCGGGGCCGTGGCCTCCAACATCAACGAAAGGACACGCCGATGGCTGTTCAACGCACATTCTCGATCATCAAACCCGATGCCACAAAACGCAACCTGACCGGTGCGATCGTCGCCAAATTCGAGGAGGCCGGTCTGCGTGTCGTTGCCTCCAAACGCGTTCACCTGACCAAGGCGCAGGCGGGTGTCTTTTATGCGGTTCATGCCGCGCGTCCTTTTTACGACGAGCTTTGCACCTTCATGTCTTCGGCCCCGATCGTTGCACAAGTGCTTGAAGGGGAAGACGCGATTGCCAAAAACCGCGAAGTCATGGGCGCGACCAACCCCGCCGATGCCGCAGCAGGCACAATCCGGGCGGAATTTGCGCAATCCATGGGTGAAAACTCGGTCCATGGCTCGGACGCACCTGAAACCGCCGCCGAAGAAATTGCCTATTTCTTTTCCGGTCTGGAACTGGTGGGCTGAGGGCTTCGCACCACGACACCAATCGCATCAAGGGCCGCCTCCAATTCGGTGCGGCCCTTTTCATTTGACGTCATCATTGCTTTCAAGGCGTCAAAGCGCTTGCGCAGGGCGGTCTTTTCGGCGCCCGCGCAATCGTTCCAGGGACGCCCCTGCAACCCCATGACAAGGGCATAGTACCCGATGAAATGGGGTTTTGTCCCGGTGGCCAGCAAGCGCCGGTAAGCTTCGTCAGGCCCGATTTCGTGCACGCTGCCTGCGCTGTGAATGCCAGCGCGCGCGAATGCCGCCTCGCTGGCCGGGCCGAGGTTCCGGATGGTTGAAACCGGCGAAATCATGGCAGAAACAAAGGGGCCGGGTCGCCCGACGCGAAACGGTGCAGAACGGCGGGGTAAAGGCGGTGTTCCATCTTCAGAACGCGCGCGGCCAGCGTTTGGGGCGTGTCTCCGCTCTTGATTGGTACGCGCGCCTGCCCCAGAACCGGGCCGTCGTCCAGTGCTGCGGTGACCCGGTGGACCGTGCAGCCATGAACATCGTCACCCGCCGCGATCGCCCGCGCGTGGGTGTTTAACCCTTTGTATTTCGGTAATAATGACGGGTGGATATTCAATATGCCATCGCCCCAGCGGGAAACGAAATCGGCGCTGAGAACACGCATGAACCCCGCAAGGCACAGAATGTCCGCCCCGGCGCTATTCAGAACGCGGTGCATCTCATGCTCAAAACCCACGCGGTCGGGGCCGAATGCGGTGCGTTTGACCATCGCGGTTGCAACGCCCCGTTTTGCCGCCAGCGCAAGACCGGTTGCTTTTTCGCTGTCCCCAAGAACCAGCACCGGTCGCGCCGGGTGATCGTCTGTCATGCTGTCCAGCAGCGCCACCATGTTCGAACCACTGCCCGAAATCAGGACCGCGACGCGCAGCCGGGTCACGAAAGCGTGCCGGTATACTGCACGCCGCTACCCCTGATCACGTGCCCGATCGGCATGACGGTTTCGCCGTTGTCGCGAAGGATCGTCGCGATGTCATCGGCAGTTTCACGGGCGACAATGGCGACCATGCCAATCCCTGCATTGAACGTGCGCAAGAGTTCCGAAGTCGCAAGACCCCCCGTCGCGGACAGCCACTTGAACACTTCAGGCAGAGGCCACGTTCCAAGATCAACCTCAACCGCGCACCCTTCGGGCAGCGCGCGGGGCAGGTTTTCGCTGAGCCCGCCGCCGGTAATATGTGCCAGCGCATGCAATCCGTCATTTCCAAGCGCGGCGCGCAATGATCGCACATAGATGCGCGTTGGCGTCAAAAGCCCGGCTGCCAGCTTTCCGCTGCCAAACGGACAGTCCGCGTGCCAGGCAAGGCCCGAAATGTCCACGATCTTTCGGATCAGGGAATAGCCGTTGGAATGGGGCCCGCTTGAAGCAAGGCCCAACAGCACATCGCCAACCTCCACGTTGCGGGGCAGGGCGCCGCCGCGCTCCATCGCGCCAACGGAAAAGCCCGCAAGGTCGAAATCATTCTGCGCATACATGCCTGGCATTTCCGCCGTCTCCCCGCCGATAAGGGCTGCGTCGGCAAGCTTGCAACCTTGTGCAATTCCGGCCACGACGTTCGCGGCGGCGTCGACGTCCAGATGACCGGACGCGAAATAATCCAGGAAAAACAGGGGCTCGGCACCCTGACAGATCAGATCGTTGACGCACATCGCGACCAGATCGATCCCCACCGTGGTCAAATCGCCCCCATCGATGGCGACGCGCAGTTTGGTGCCGACGCCGTCCGTTGCCGCGACCAGCACCGGGTCCTTAAACCCGGCCGCCGCCAGATCAAAAAGCGCGCCGAAACCGCCAAGACCCTCCATCACGCCGGGCCGTGTCGTTGCCGCCGCCAGCGGTTTGATCCGTTCGACCAGCGCGTTTCCCGCCGCGATATCGACGCCTGAATCCTTGTAGCTCAACCCGTTCTTGATCCCAGACATGCCCACCCCGCAACGCGCCAATCTCGCGCCCGTTTAGACCAAAATCCTGACAAGGGAAAGACGCCTTTGGCCCACTTGACCGGCTGAGCGGCCCTGTTTATGCAAGGCTCAGGCGGGCCTGTAGCTCAGTTGGTTAGAGCAGAGCGCTCATAACGCTTTGGTCGCAGGTTCGAGTCCTGCCGGGCCTACCAACGCTCACCTCTTTCGCGTGGCCCTGAAATCGGCGGCCCAGACGGTTGCCCGCGGTCCGAATAGACGTTGAACCCGGGGCGGAAGCGGTGGTAGGGACGCGTTCCACCGACCGGGAAAAGCACATGAACGGCGACATTCAGCACGACACCCCATTGGGCGAGATTTGCTTCGTGCGCCACGGTCAGGCGTCTTACGGGGCTGACAACTATGACATGCTCAGCGAGCTTGGCCATGTTCAGTCCGGTTGGCTGGGCGAGCATATTTCCCATTGCATGGCGCCTTTTGACATGGTCGTCCGGGGGGATCTGCGCCGCCACCGAGAGACCGCGGCGCGGGTGCTTGGGCATCTGGAAAACCTGCCCGAACACGTGGATCCCCGGCTGAATGAAATGTCCTATTTCGTGATGGAGCGCGCGTATGTCGAGCGTACCGGACACGCGATGCCGACCACTCAAGCCGGCGTCGCCGCACATTTCACACGTGTCATGCGGGCCTGGGAACGCGATCAGATCCCTGAAGCGGTCGAAAGTTTTCAGGCGTTCCAGTCGCGGGTTCTGGCCGCCGTCAAGGATTTCGGGCAGGCGGGCAAGCGCGTTCTCGTCATCAGCTCCGGGGGGCCGTTGGGGATCGTGCTGCGGTATGTGCTGAAACTACAGGCCCAGGCAATGACCGATGCAATCCTGAGCACGCACAACGCCTCTTACAGCCGTTTTCTGGTCGATCCGGAGCGTGTGCGGCTGTTTCAATTCAACGCAACACCGCATCTGGAAAGGCCGGACCGGCTGCACGCCAAGACTTTTCTGTGATCAAGCGGACATCCGGCGGATCGGCGGGGCAACGTTTATAGGTTTATGCCTTAGCGTGGAATGGTGAATTCCACGCTCAGACCACCCAGATCAGCGCTTTCGTCCAGTTTCA
>CAYXNM010000002.1:0-46487 GCA_964466385.1 uncultured Rhodobacter sp.
AGGCCATGGTCGAAGCCCACGGAAGCGAAATCTCTTTTTCCAGCGAGCTTGGCAAAGGAACGACCTTCTATTTTGACCTTGAGGTGATGAACGATGAACAACTGCGGCGCATCGGCGATCCGTCGCTCGTTGAACCGGAATATCAACGTGGCTCCGGCAACGGTCTGTCGGGGACGTATTCCTGATTGCCCCCACATCATTGCGCCAGGGCGTAGACCTTTATTCCATCGCGGTTATTTCGGGCCGCGTCGGACGATGGTTTGATGGGCTGACTTTCGCCGCCACGCGGCTTGCCTTGGTTGACACGGTCTCGTCACGTGGTTAGCGCATGTTTTGGCCGGGTTTTCACCCCAACAACCGCCAAACGCCGTTTGAAAGAGGGCACCGTGACGAACTTCACCTACCAAAACGACTTGCCGGATGATCTGGACCTTGGGAACGTGGTTGCCATTGATTGCGAAACGATGGGGCTGAACCCTCATCGTGACCGGCTTTGCGTGGTGCAGCTTTCTTCGGGCGACGGGAATGCCCATGTGGTTCAGATCGCGCAGGATCAGGAACACGCGCCCAATCTGGAACGGTTGCTGACGGACCGGAACGTGCTCAAGCTCTTCCACTTCGGGCGGTTTGACATCGCGGTCATGTATCACCGGTTTGGCGCACTTGCCGCGCCGGTCTATTGCACCAAGATCGCCAGCAAGCTTGTGCGCACCTACACCGACAGGCACGGGCTGAAGAACCTGTTGCAGGAACTGCTGGGGGTGGACATCTCCAAACAGCAGCAAAGCTCGGACTGGGGGGCGGAAACGCTGACGAAAGCACAGGTCGCCTATGCTGCATCGGATGTTTTGTACCTGCACCGGTTGCGTGATATCCTGAACGAAATGCTGGAGCGCGAGGGCCGTTCCGACCTCGCAACCGCGTGTTTTGAATTCCTGCCAAACCGCGCGGTTCTCGATCTGTCCGGCTGGCCTGAAATTGACATATTTTCACACTAACAAATCGGCATGACCATGCCTTTGGACAAAAAGAAAACCCAAGGTATCGGCCAACGCGTCATCGCGCGCGAGGCCGAGGCGTTGTCGATGCTTGGCACGACCCTGGACGGCAATTTTGCGCACGCGGTCGAAGTGCTGCTGGAAACGCGCGGCCGCGTCGTCGTTTGCGGCATGGGAAAATCCGGTCATATCGCGCGCAAGATCGCGGCGACGTTTGCCAGCACCGGGACACCTGCCCAATTCGTGCACCCGGCCGAGGCCAGCCATGGTGATCTGGGCATGATGGCACAGGGCGACACGACCCTGTTGTTGTCGAATTCCGGCGAAACGCCCGAACTGGCCGACGTGATCGCCTATACACGCCGCTTTGCCATTCCCCTGATCGCAATTGCCGGGCGCAAAGACAGCACGCTGCTCACGCAGGCCGACGTTCCGATCCTTCTTCCGGCGGCACCGGAGGCCTGTGAAAAAGGCATCGTTCCCACAACCTCGACGACGATGACGCTGGCGCTTGGTGACGCGCTGGCGGTTGCACTGATGGAACACCGGCAGTTCACGCCGGAAAACTTCCGCGATTTTCATCCCGGCGGGAAACTTGGCGCGCTTTTGTCAAAGGTCGGAGACCTCATGCACACGGGCGCGGAAATGCCGCTGATCGCGCCTCATACCCCGATGGGCGAGGTGTTGATCGTCATCAGCCAGAAAGGGTTCGGAGTCGCCGGCGTGATTGACAACGGTCGCCTTGCCGGGGTGATCACGGACGGGGATTTGCGGCGGCATATGGCGGGCCTGCTGGACCTCAGTGCTGCTCAGGTCATGACGCCAGACCCCATGACGGTGAATGAGGGAATACTGGCCGAGGAAGCCCTGTCCATCATGAACACCCGCAAGATCACGACCCTTTTCGTCAATTCCAAGGGCGATGCAGCCCAGGTTTGCGGCATCCTTCATATCCACGACTGTCTGCGCGCGGGGGTCGGATAAGTGTTGTTATCGGGCGAACAAATGTATTCCCGTTTCGTGATTCTGGCAAAAATCACGCTGCCGCTGGTGGCATTGGCAACGCTCAGCTCTCTGTTTTTGTTTTCGAAGACAAACGATTCGGGCAGTACGATCAGGCTGACAGATGCCGATCTGGCCGAATTTGCAAGCGCGGAACGCATCACCGGACCGCGTTTTGCCGGCATGACCCCTGGCGGCGTCGCCATTCAACTTTCGGCAAAAGAGGCCAGCCCCCGCATCGACGGGTCCCCCGCGTTCGACGCAACCGATTTGCGCGCCCTCGTTGAATTGCCCGATGGCGAAACGATCAATGTCGTCGCCACCCGTGGAACGGTGGATTCCGGAACCATGTCGGCGATGCTGACCGACCGGATTACGCTTAAGACATCTTACGGGTATACCGCGGACACGCAGGGTCTGGAATTCGCGCTCGACAAGGTCGACATCAAGAGCCAGGGCGCGATCTCGGCAACCGGACCGTTGGGGACGATTACCGCGGGAAACCTGTTCCTCGGGCTGGAAGACAAAGACGATACATCAACGCAACCGGGGTTGGTTCTGGTGTTCAAGAACACCGTAAAACTGGTATACACCCCATAACCCAACAACGGGAGCCGACATGAAATCCAAGTTGCTTTCACTTTTCCTGATGACGTTGCTGTTCAGCGCAGCTCAATCTTTGATGTTACCCGCCCAAACTGCGCAGATTCCCTTTGGTGAGGCGGGTCACGACACCGACGCTCAGGTGGAAATCGCGGCGGACGGGTTTATCCTCAGCCAAAACCGCAGCACGGCGGTATTCAACGGAAACGTCGTGGTCGGTCAGGGCGACATGCGCCTTGCCGCTGACAAGATCGTTGTTGAATATGCCTCCGAAGGCGGCGAGACGACGGGCAAGATCGGGCGGTTGGTGGCCTCGGGTGGCGTGACGCTCGTCAGCGGACAGGAAGCCGCCGAAGCGCAGAACGCAACCTACTCGATCGCCCTGGGTGTGATCGTTCTTGACGGCGACGTTCTGCTGACTCAGGGCAACAACGCGCTGTCCGGGCAAAAAATGACGATCAGCCTCGCAGAGGGTACGGCGATATTCGAGGGTCGCGTGAAGACGGTTTTTCAGACAGGCGGTTCGCAGTGAACAGTGCGCCCGACCTGCAGGTCACGCCGGGCGGCGGAGGTCTGCGGGTTGTGAACCTTGGGAAGAGTTACCGCCGACGGCGTGTCATTCACAACGTCACAATGGAACTCAACCGCGGCGAGGTGGTGGCCTTGCTCGGCCCGAACGGTGCCGGTAAGACCACATGTTTTTACGCAATCGCCGGTCTGGTCGCCCCTGAAACCGGTCGTGTCTATGTCGATGGTCGCGATGTGACGACTCTGCCGATGTACCGCCGGGCGCGCCTTGGGATCGGATATTTGCCGCAGGAAGCGTCGATTTTTCGTGGCCTGTCGGTCCAGGACAATATCGGGTCCATTCTTGAGCATTGGGTTCCAAACCGCAGGAAACGCCATGAGAGACTGGAAGAACTGCTGGGTGAATTTTCGATCGAGCACCTTCGCCGCGCCTCGGCCATGTCGTTGTCGGGTGGCGAAAGACGACGCGTGGAAATCGCGCGGTGTCTGGCGAGCGATCCAAAATACGTTCTGCTGGACGAACCTTTTGCGGGGGTCGACCCAATCGCGGTTGCCGACATTCGCCGTCTGGTCGCGCAACTGAAAAACCGCGGCATCGGCGTCTTGATTACCGATCATAACGTGCGTGAGACACTGGGAATCGTCGAGCGGGCCTATATCCTGCATGAAGGCAATGTCCTGATGAGCGGCACCGCGGACGAAGTGGTTCGCGACGAAAACGTTCAGCGCGTCTATCTGGGGCAGAACTTTCGAATTACGTAACTTAATCGGATTTGGAAAAACGATTTGGCGATCAAACCGGGTCTTCGTGTCAGACAATCGCAGCGATTGGCGCTGACGCCGGCCTTGCGCCTTTCTGTCCGGGTTCTGTCGCTTTCCTCCGCTGACCTTCGCGACCTCGTCAATCGCGAGATGGAGCAAAACCCGCTGTTGCAACACACCGGGACGCCCCTGGGCGGAACGGGCGAGGCCTATCGCTATGCTCTCGACACGACGCCATTGCGCGACACGCTGGCGCAATCCCTTTGTCGTCAGATATCACTGTCCAGAAAGCCCGAAGCAACCCGAAACCTTGCGCAGTACATGGCCTGCAACCTTGACGAAAGGGGGTATCTGGCGATTTCTGCTGTCGAAATGCTCGACTATTTCGACACCACCGCCAGGCAAATGGCAGCGGCCCTGGAACTGTTGCAGGCCTCCGGTCCAACGGGCGTCGGCGCACGCGACCTGCGCGAGTGTCTGGGGTTGCAACTGCGCGCGGCGGGCCAATCCCCAGATGAAATCGAGGATATCTGTGACCATCTCGACCTGTTTTCCAGAAACGATTGGCAGGCCCTGAAAAGAAAGACCGGGCGGAGCCAGCAGACCCTGAGGCGACTGCTGGGTGTTCTGCAAACGCTCGACCCGGCACCGGGACAGTCGTTTGATGACGATCAAAACGCACCGCTGGCACCCGACATCGTCGTCAAATCCCGACCCGACGGCGGATATACAGCGGAGCTTGCAAACGGCATTTCGCCCGCGCTTGAGATTGATCAGGACGTATTTCAGACCACACTGGCAAAAGATCCGGCCAGCAAGGCATATTTGTTGGCCCGCCGGGCCGCAGCGACTGATCTGATCCGCGCGATTGACGGACGGTTTCGGACGCTGTCGAGAATCGTCAATGAGATCGTACTTGAACAGGCCCGGTTCTTTGACGACGGCCAAGCGTTCCTGAAACCTCTGCGTCGCCTTGATCTTGCCCAAACACTTGGCATCCATCCGTCAACGGTCACACGCGCGCTTGCGAACAAGACGCTGGAGTGCCGGTTTGGTGTCTTTTCACTGGATTTTTTCTTTCCTTCCGCCCTGGCAACCGACGATCCCGCGTCGCCGGTTTCCTCGCACGCGATCCAGCATTCAATCGCGGGACTCGTCGCGCAGGAATCCCCGGACAAAATCCTGTCCGATGCCCGGATTGCGACTCTTTTGCACGAAAGCGGAGTTGACATCGCACGTCGGACTGTAGCCAAATACAGACAATGTCTGAAGATTCCATCGTCCGTTCAGCGTCGCAGATCAAAGCAGGTTCTTTGATGGTGACGACGCTGACCTGTTGCCGGTATTTCTGCGGCCGGTTTTCCCGGCTGGCTGCCGAAGCGTTCCATAACCCCAATAAAAAGAAGGAGAAAACATGCGCTACCAGATCAGCGGAAAACAAATCGATATCGGTGATGCACTTCGCGAGCACGTCCGGACTGGTCTTGACGAAGTCGTTCGAAAATACGCCGAGCGCCCGACCGACGCGCACGTGGTCTTTTCCCGCGATTCGACCGAATTCGTCTGCGAGGCGACCGTCCACCTTTCAACCGGCCTGACCAGCCAGGCCAGTGCTCATGCTTTCGATATCTATGAGGCCTTTGAAAAGTGCTGTGCGAAAATCGAAAAGCAGATGCGCCGCTACAAGCGCCGCTTGAAGGATCATTACAAGGACCGTGAATCGCCCGTTGAATCTTTGCTGGCTTCGTCCTATATCCTCGCCGGGTCAAAAGAGGAAAACGAAGAACCGGAACCGGACTCGTTGCAGCCGATCATCGTGGCCGAGATGGAAACCAAGATCAATTCTCTCTCCGTCGGCGAGGCCGTCATGCAGATGGAACTGAACGGGGCGCCCGTTCTGGTATTCAAGAACGAACGTAATGATGGGCTGAATGTCGTTTACCGACGCGATGACGGAAATATCGGCTGGATCGACCCGTCCGGCGGTGGCTGATACCTTCGCCCCGCAGGTCCGGGCCGAAACCGGTGATACGTAAGGGACAAAGATGGAAATCTCGGAAATAATCGTACCTTCGGCGGTCAAGTCAGGTGGGTCGGCCGCAAGCAAGAAACGTTTGTTGCAGGATCTGTCGAACCTTGCCGCATCTGCCTACGGCTTTCGGTCTGACGATGCGTTCGACGCGTTGCAGGAACGGGAAAGCCTGGGGCCGACCGGTGTGGGCGAAGGGGTTGCCATTCCACATGCCAGGATTGATTCGCTCGAAAAGGTCACGGGCGTTTTTTTCCGGCTGGAAAAGCCGCTGGATTATGACAGCGTCGACCGGATGCCCGTTGATCTGGTGTTTGCGCTGTTTGCCCCCAAGAATTCCGGGGTTGAACATCTCAAGGCACTGGCGCTGGTCTCGCGGTTGCTGCGCGACAGTGCCACGCGCGCGAAACTGCGGGCAAATGACGATCCGGCGGTATTGTTTACCTTGCTGACGGCAATCGACTCCCCTCGCGCGGCCTGAATTTCGAAGCAAGCCGTCAAGCCCAGTCGCCAAATCCCAGCGTCAGGTAATCGCGCGAATAGATCTGGCGCACGGCCGCTTCGACCTCCGCGTCATAAATGTCAGACAGGGCGAATGGCGCGGCGGCGTCCTGATCGCATTCCAACGGGATCGTGCGCAGGCCCGTGATCGCCTCGACATAGCCAAGCGATTCCTCAAGAGAGGTTT
Source organism: uncultured Rhodobacter sp. (assembly GCA_964466385.1). Classification (GTDB taxonomy): domain Bacteria; phylum Pseudomonadota; class Alphaproteobacteria; order Rhodobacterales; family Rhodobacteraceae; genus UBA5972. Next base: position 6,611 of record CAYXNM010000002.1, read on the forward strand.
CCAAAAACACATGACGTATCGGCAGAACCGTCGAAAAACCCTGTAGCACCGCCGTTTGCGTTGCCCATGCCGGGTCGATGCGAACACTGGTCTTTCCGGCCAGATTTGCCCTCAGAAACGTCAGAAAGGCCGAAAAGGCCGCTTTGTGAGATTGCAGATCATACCCGCTTGCCCCGGCTCCCTTTTTTGGGATCCTGACATTGTAGCGATGCCTGATCGTTTCGCGGATGTCCTGATAGGCAGCTTTGCGAGGCGAAAGGATATAGGTGCAAAAACTGGCATGGGCGCGCGCGACAGGATGTCGTGCAACCGTAAAGCTTTGATAACCCGGGTGTTTTCGTTGCCATTCACGCAGCGTTTTTTGATTCAGGTTCCTGAGGGGCGCGCTGGTTGGGTCTTCATCATGGGCCTGCAACCACTGGACGACCGATTTGACGGGCCCGCCCTTGATCGGTGCAAACAGCAATGGCGCTGCCTGGGCGGCCACGTAGCTTGGAACCGCGGCACCCCGTCGCGGCTCAAAATTCGGGGTCCGGAACAGCGCGGCGAAATCCGCCGCGCCCAAAGATGCCTCCATCTCCTCAAAGTTGGTGACCTTGTCTTTCAAGGCCGCAGGGTTCTGCTTTTTCAGGGTCTTGCTCAGCTCGCTCACCTGATGGTGCGATCCAAGGAAACGGGCCAGTCCATTGATGACGTCACATGAAAACAGATCGTCATAATGAATGTAAAACGCCGTTTGCCCGCTGTGCTGAAGTCCGTGGAGCAGGGTCAGTTGAAAATCCTGGGTATGGTCCAGATGCTGATCGAACTCCTGTTGTGAAAACGCCACTTTTGCCGATTTCTGGTGTTTGACATTCGTCAGTTTCCATTGGTTCGTCTGCGCTGCAATCTTGTGGGACACATAGCTGTCGAGCGGGTTTCGCGTCAGGATCACCTTGGCGCAATTCGTGTCATTCAGGCAATGGCCGAGGATCCGTTCGTCATGCGTGCTGAAAAACCGGAACCCGGGGATCACGTCGCGGTCCAATTTGGAAATCGCATCGATCAGCTTATGGGGATTGGCCTCGCGCGAGGGCATGTCGATGCCGGCAATCTCCTCCCGGTTCGGGCCACCGATGAAGAAAGGGTTGAACAATTCTCCGAAACATTGAAGGTCGGCAAACTGGTTGATGTTTTCTTCCAGAAAATTCGACCCGGTTCGCATATCCGCGAAAATGACGAAATATCTGAATTTCAGCACTTCCATCACCTTACCACATAGGGTTTGAGCGGCGACAGCATTTGCTGAGGTGTATCCGCAATCGCAAAGTCACCAACCGAATGTGGGTTCATCCCTTCATTCCTGAGCTTCTGGACGAACTGACCAAACCCGGTCAGATCGGCCATTTTCGGGACTTCGGTCAGCTTTCGGCTTGCACCGGGGTCAATGCCGTCAAGAATGGACTGAAGGATCACCATGGGTGTTTCGACAAATTCAGCCAGCGTCCAGATCTTGACCTGTGCGCGAACTTCGTGGCGGCGCAGCCAGTCGACATGGCTGGCCTCGATCGCCTGATATCGCGCGGCGACCCGGCGGACACGCGCGAAATTCATGTGCGAATGAAACAGCGGCACCGCCCAGGCACCCGTGATGATGTTGAAACTGGCGTTCGGGTCGCCGCCGACAAATCCGCCGATGCTCTGATTGTCCGCCGGGCCGAACTGAAAGCTCTGCCGTTCCCCCTGTGTGTTCCAGATCAGGTTGGCCAGAAACATTTCGGGGTTGTAGTCGCGCAACTTCGCGCTGTTTGAAATGCAGCCGTTATAAACTTCGGCGTTGCCGGAAAACTCTACGACGGTCCTGTTGAAGAGATGGCCATGGACACGTGTGTTCGTGCGCTTTTCCAACCAGCTTTCAAAGTTGAAGAACAGGTCGCTGAACCCTTCGTAGATGCTGTACCCGGCACAGGTCCGCGGCAGGTTCCAAAGGTGAGCTTTCGGGAAACGGCTTTGCATCTGCAGGCCGTCCCGCCCCTTGACTGTCTTTTGCGAAGCGCCGGCGAACACCTTGTCCAGTTTGCGCGGATTGGGCTCGATCCTGGCCAGTTGCTTGAGATCGCCGCCCAGAAACTGCCGGTACAACAGGTTGGCATTGGGCCATATCTTGCGCGCAACGAAACATTCCGAACGCTGCAGCAATTGCATATGGTCATCGTAAAAGACATGCGGTTTTCCCTGATGGTCGAACCGCGACAGCGTCAGGGAACGGCTTTCAATCGTGTTGGAATGCTTTCGCACGAGTGACTGGAAATAGGCCTCGTCCGGGATCCAGACCTTGCGGAAATAGCGGTCATACCGCGGCCGGTCCGGGTCAGTCAGAATTGCCGAAAGGGTCTGACGCGTCAGGCACCACCATTGCGAACCGAGATGCGGTTGCACACCATCAGGGATTTTTCGGCTGACACCCAGACGCCTTTGCAAATCCACGTGACGGTCAAAAATCTTGCGATGCTTTTTCCATGAAAACGGAAACCGCAGCGTGAACCGTTCCAGATCAAGCCCGCCAACCGTCCATGTCACCTCTTGCGTTGTCACGCTCTCGATAAAGTCGGTTCCCGGACGCACATCAAGATATGCGTTGAGATCTTCGATCGGACGCAGCGGTAAACACGACCCGCTGGTCAGGAATACATGGCCGACACCGGCGAACTCAGCCAGCAGCAATCCGACGGCATCCAGGGTCGCCTCGACGATCGAGAACCGGCCCCAGTCACACGCGCGCCGGGTGACAAAGCGGATATTTTCGAAATCCTTCAGGCCTTCCTGAAGGTCGGCATAAGCGCCGTCATCGCACCGCGCATCGACATGGATGACAACAGGGCTGTTGCGATGTGCCCAGTAACCGGCGACGTCAGCCACACGGTTGAGGTTGTCATGCGCAAGCAAAACGAATCCAACTGTCATCGCGCGCTCAAATCCAGTTGCCCTTGGACATCAGGCCAAGGATCTCCAACTGTCGCCAGTTGATGTACTTTTCGGACCACTTGCACCACAAGCCGGGGATTTCCCGGATGCCTTTCCTGTAGGCCTTGTATTCCGCGCTGTTTCGGTAATGCTGATTCCTTGCGGCTTCCTCCTCGGCTTTTTCTTGGAACGTGTTCAGAAACTTGCTGTGCATCAGGCAGCCCGACGCCTTTTCCCCGCCCCATTCGCCATAGGTCAGGTTCAGACCACGTGGCAACAGCATGTGGGTCGAACTTATGAAGACATTGCCGCGCTTCCATCTGACCAGCGGAATTTTGTTGAGCGCAGGGGCATGTTCCGGGTCATTGGCAAAAAAGACACGTGCCCGTGGCCCGCCCTGTATCCAGAGATTTCCATATTTTTCGTTTCGCGAAATCGCATAATTCCCGGCATCGAAATATTCCGCTATTTCCAATGGATTCTGACCTTCCCTATATTCGGAATCCGCAAGCGACGCCTTGGGGTATACGTCGATCAACATCGCCGAAAACGAGGAGACCGACGCCCCGTCCAACCAATCGGTCAATGCGGACAGAGGCCGGGTATCGCAAAACGGGTAAACAAAGAATTCGTCCACATCGACGACCAGCGCCCAATGATCGCATCCATATCGCGTGAGCAGATAGTTCTGCCAGTCCACCCCGAAATGCGATCGCTTATAGCTTGCTTTCGTCGACCACAACGAGACATCCGTCTGCTGCGCCAGATAATCCCCGCAGCCATCGGTCGAGGCGTTATCGACAAAGAAAAAATGGCCGACACCCAGGTTCCGGTAGTATTCCAGAAAAAAGGGCAGATGCTTGCGTTCGTTCCGCAACGTACAGAAAAGCAACGTATCATTCTGACCGATTTCCGCCGTCCGGTTGACAATCGGTCGCAGTTCGCTGCTCTTTCGCAACGACCGGATGCGCATTTTTTTCCGCTCAAGCCGAAGTTTGTAAGAATTCAGCAGACTCACAAGCCGCACCTTCCGCCAGCATGACAAACACCCGCAACTCTGCGAACGGTTTTGCAGACGAATCTGAAGATATGGTCAAAGTGCCCAAATCAGTCCGGGTTTCCCGGACCTGCCCCTTGCATTTGCCTCAACTTCCGACCCTCGTTTGCGTGTTTACCGCCCGAGAATTCCTTGATCGCGACGATATGAGTTATCCACATTCAAGTAAAGCCACCAATGTGCTGAAACATCTTGTGAAATTGCATTTTCGCAACGCTTAGGGAGCGGAGCGGGGCCGCCAGGCGCCGGCGGACATCAGGCCAAGCTCGACCAGTTGCCGCCATCCCTGATACCGAACAGAATTTTCACACCACATGTCCGGGTTCGCGGCGACCTTGTCGTAATAGGTCGCATACCGCTCGGAATGGGTGAAATGCTGTTTTCGTTTCATCTCTTCGCGCGATTTTTCCAAAACCGTGTTCAGGAATTTGTTGTGCAGCAAAATGCCGGTGGGTCTGGACGGCGCAGAGGTTTCAAACACCCGGTTGAGCGCGGGCGGCAACAGCGCGTGGGTCGAACTGACATAGGCAAACCGCCGGTTCCATTTGACCAGCGGGATCTTGTTGAGATGGGGGGCAAGCTCGGGCCTGTCTGTGAAAAACATCCTTTCCCGAACCCCGCCCTGCACCGACAAATAGTGCGATTTCAACCGCATTTTCGTGCGATAATCCTCCACATCGAACCAACGCAGAACGTCCGTCGGATCCTGTCCCGACCTATATTCCTGATCGCCGATCGCACCCTTGGGATAAAGGTCAAGCATCAGCGTCCCGAACGCGCGAAGCCCCTTTTCATCCAGCCAGTCTGTCAGGTTCCGCAACCCGGTTTCGTCATGGTGCGGATAGACCAGGATTTCGTCTGCATCCACCGTCAGGCACCACCGATCGTGCCCGTACCGCATTTGCAGCCACATCAGCCAGTCCACGCCAAAGCGCGATTGGCGATAGCTGTGTTCGGTTCCCCACAGCGAAACGTCCGGCTGTCTCTCAAGGTATTCGCGCGTTCCGTCGTCGCTGTCGTTATCCACCATCAGGAAGTGGCCAACACCGATCTTCCGGTAGTGTTCCAAAAAGAAGGGCAGGCGCAACAGTTCGTTTCTGACCGTCGAAAAGCCAAGGGCGAAACCTCGCGGGATCTTGGCGGTCCGGTCTTTGATGACGCGCAACTGCCGGCGACTTCGAAAGGCCGAGAACAACAACTTTCGCCGCTTCAGGCGCAGCTTGAAGGCCGTCTTGAAATCAAGCGGTCCAGGCACGCTTATGCACCGGGCCGGACCGATTGGTCAGTTTTCGTAATGTCCCGTCTGGTGCCAGTGCCACGCATCGCCAATCATTTCTTCCATCGTCGAACGGCGGGGTTGCCAGCCCAGCTCAGCGCTTGCGCGTGAACTGCCGCTGACCAGTTTCGTGCAGTCCCCTGCCCGCCTCGGCCCGTCTTTTGCCGGAACCGCACGTTCCGTAACTTTGGCGCCGCTGTCAATGACTTCACGAACCGAAAAACCCTTGCCCGTTCCCAGATTGAACACGCGGCTGCCCCTGCCCGAGCGTAACCAGTCAAGCCCGGCAAGATGCGCGTCGACAAGATCGCAGACATGGACATAATCCCGGATGCACGTCCCATCCGGTGTGTCGTAATCGGTCCCAAACACCGTCAGCGCGTCGCGTTTGCCGTCAATCGCATCCAGCATCAGCGGGATCAGATGGGTTTCGGGCCGATGAAATTCGCCAACCTGCCCGTCCGGGTCAGCCCCCGCGACATTGAAATACCGGAATATGACGGAGGAAAGAACGTCACTGCTTTCATAATTCGCCAGCATGTCCTCGACCGCCCGTTTGGAGGCCCCATAGGCGTTGATCGGATGCTGTGCGCAGGTTTCGTCCAGCACCACGCCATCCTGTTCGCCGTAGGTCGCACAGGTCGAGGAAAACACGATATTCCGGCACCCCGCCGCGCACATCGCGTTCAAGAGCGCAAGCGACCCCGCGACGTTATTGTGCCAGTACCGCCCCGGTTCGCGCATCGACTGGCCGACATCGGACAAAGCCCCAAAATGCATGACCGCGACGGGCCGGTAGGCGTCAAACACCTGATCGAGTCGCACCCGGTCGGTCAGGTCCCCTTGCTCAAAAGGGCCGAATTTGACGGAATCCGCCCATCCGGTGCTTAGATTATCATACGTTACCGGGATAAAACCGCCGTTTTTCAACGCTTTACAGGCGTGAGAGCCGATATAACCGGCCCCGCCCGTAACCAAAACGTTGAGTGGCGAAACTTTTGTCATCCAACCCGTTTACTTATTGTGCGGCGCGACGGGACGAGACGACCTCGTTCAGAAACGTCGCGAATTCCTCGCGCAGATCCTCGCGTTCCAGACCGAATGCAACCGTTGCCTTCAGGAATCCCGCCTTGGAACCACAATCATAGCGATGGCCGTCGAACAAGTACCCATAGACATTGCCAGACGCCGCGATTTCGCTGGCGATCGCGTCGGTCAACTGGATTTCGCCACCCTTGCCGACCTGTTTCCTGTTGAGGTTTTGCATTATCCTGGGCGAAAGAATGTACCGGCCGATCACCGCCAGATTGGAGGGCGCCTGACCCGGTTCCGGTTTTTCAACCATGCTGCGAACCGGCAGCAGCGGGCCCTCGGTTTTTTCCACTTCGATCAGCCCGTAGGAGGACGCCTCGCATTCCGGAACTTCCATGGTTGCGACCATGTTGCCACCGGTGACCTGATAGGCCTCGACCATTTGCTGAAGACAGGGTTTTTCGGCGGCGATCACATCATCCGGCAGAATGACGGCAAAGGGTTCATTTCCGATCAGCCGCCGCGCGCACCAGACGGCGTGGCCCAGGCCTTGCGGGCTGCGCTGCCGGACATAGGCGATTTCGCCGCTTTCCATCGTGGTTTGGCGCAATTGCTGAAGCAGTTCTTTCTTGCCCGATTTGCGCAACGATGCTTCAAGTTGCGGTGCGCCGTCAAAATAATCCTCCAGCGCGCCTTTACCGCGCGAGGTGACGAAAATAAATTCCTTGATCCCTGCGGCGCGGGCTTCGTCGATGGCGTATTGAATCAACGGCCGATCGACCAGCGACATGATTTCCTTGGGAATTGACTTGGTCGCAGGAAGAAACCGGGTGCCAAGACCGGCAACCGGAAAAATGGCTTTGATAACTCGGTTTTTCTTCATCAACACTTGTCCGATGTCAAAAGGATCGCTGATCTGTTCAACAGTCTATTAATTCCGAATTGCGGAGTAAATGTGACATGTGAAAATATTCGACCGCGATGCGCCGCAGTGTCTATTCAACGTTCAGATCCCGGAAAATCTGTTCGATCTTGGGGACATCTTCGGGGTTGTTGAGTTCCCAAAATGCCCGGCCCTTTCCATCGACCTCCACACAGTGGACTGCACAGCCGTTTTCCAGAAAACGGAGCTGTTCGAGACCCTCCCACTTTTCCAGCGCACCGACGGGCCAGTCGCCGTATGATGTCAGGGCCTCGGGCCGATAGGCATAGACGCCCACATGGTGAAAAACCGGCACGACCTCGTCTTTGCCCGGATCCCTGCCGACATGTGGAATGACCTCCTTGCTGAAATAATGCGCGCGATTATTTGCGTCAAACACGGCGGTCGTTGCGCCGACACGGTGATTGCGGCGGTCCTCCTGCAGGTTTGCAAGCGTTCGCCGGTCACACCGCAAAACCGGTGTGGCCACCTGCGCCTGCGGATTGGCCCTGAGGTAACTGACCAGATTTTCGACGAACCAATACGGCGTCAATGGCGCGTCGCCTTGCAGGTTGACGACGATATCAAAGCTTGCCTGCAGTCGCGCAAGCGCATCCGAACAGCGTTCCGTCCCGTTATCGCAATCTTCAGAAGTCATGACAACTTCGGCACCGAACCCTTTGGATTCGTGCGCAATTCTATCGTCGTCGGTCGCGATGACAACCCGATCCACGCCGTGGACGGACGTCGCTGCCAGCCAGCTGCGCTCGATCAGGGACTTTGACGCCCCGGTGCAGCCCTTTAGGTGAACCAGCGGTTTACCGGGGTACCGGGTCGAGGCAAAACGCGCCGGGATGATAACGATCACAGACATCGCCTCAGGGTGCTTTCAACGACACGCCGGGCGCATGGGCGATGAAAAACGGGTTGGCATAATCGCTTTTTCCATAAGTCAGGGGGGAGTGGTCGTCAAACCGGACGACCTTGCCACCTGCCCCTGCCAGAACCGCGTGACCTGCCGCCGTGTCCCATTCCATGGTTCGCCCGACACGGGGGTAAAGATCGGCCTCGCCCGTGGCTACGAGGCAGAATTTCAGCGACGATCCGGCGCTTGCGCTGTCCCTGACGCTGTACTTGTCGATGTAATCATCCGTCGCCTGATCCCGATGCGATTTCGAGGCCACGACGACAAGGCCGTCATTGTTCGGCAAGGACACGCGAATGTCGCGCACCGCGCCTTGTTCGTCCGGGGAATGCGGCCCCGCCTCCTCGAGCGATTTTCCCGTTGCGTCCGTGTAAAAAAGCCGCCCCCTGGCAGGCGCGTAAACGACACCACGCACCGGAATTCCGTCGCTGACATAGGCGATGTTGACGGTGAAATCTCCCCGGCGGTTGATGAATTCCTTGGTTCCGTCCAGCGGGTCGACGATGATGAAACTGTCGCCCGATTTGGAGTGTGTGGCGGATTGCTCCTCGGTGATCAGCAGGGTATCGGGAAATTCCGCGGCAAGCCCTGCCGAGATCAGGGCATCCGCCGCCTCATCCGCAGCGGTCACCGGGCTGTTGTCGGACTTTGCGCGCACATCAAAATCATCGTTATCGTATATTTCCATGATCCGGGCGCCGGCTTCCAGCGCAAGCCGCCTGAAAACCGTTTCCATTTTCCGAAAATCCAAGATGTCCACTCCCTGCCCCGTGGCGGGCCGCCTGTTCAAATTCTTGAAATCTGATTCTCGTTTACTTATGGTGCGGAGTTAATCGAACAGCAAGGATTCAAAGCTGTAACTACGGGAATCCGCGTTCAGTGCAGGCAGGCTGATGCTTCAGTATCAAACACGACCAAGCGGGATATGGGCGTTCATCAGGTTTTCGGACCTCTTGTATCACTCCATCGTGCGTGTTGTCCGAAAGTCGAATTCAAACGCACTGGTCGGGCTGGCGCAGAATATTTTTCAGTCGGTCGCGCTCATCGGTGTCTTTTATCTCATGTTCGCCTTCTTCGGGATGCGCGGCAGCGCGTTGCGGGGGGATTTTCTGATTTATCTGATGACGGGCATTTTCCTGTTCCTGACCCACACCAAGACCATGGGCGCTGTCGTCGGGTCCGAAGGGCCGGCGTCGGCGGTCATGAAACATGCACCGATGACGACGTTTGTCAGCATTACATCGTCAGCACTGGCCGCGCTTTATTTGCAGCTGCTGTCCATGGGCGTCATCCTGTTTGTCGTTCACGTTGCCCTCCGGCCCGTTGTGATCGACCATCCCGGCGGGGTCTTTCTGGCGTTCTTCCTTGCGTGGTTCAGCGGTTTGTCGATTGGGCTTATTTTCCTGTCGATCAAACCTTTTGCGCCGAACTTTGCCTCGACTGCGACGATGATCTATTCCCGCGCCAATATGATCGCCAGCGGCAAGATGTTCGTGGCCAACCAGTTGCCCGCGTACATGTTGCCCTATTTCACGTGGAACCCCTTGTTTCACACGATCGATCAGGCGCGCGGGGCTGCTTTCATCAACTATTCACCGCATGTGACCTCGATCATGTATCCGGTTTATTTCAGCATGGCATTGCTGGTCGTCGGCATGATGGGTGAATTCTTTACGCGCCAGTACGCCAGCGCCAGCTGGAACAGCCGGCGATAACAATCAGGAGGTTGGGATGCGCAAGTTCTGCAACATTCGGCGGGTCATTCTGGTCGGGCTGCTGATGGTCTTGCCCCTCGGACTGGCGGCACAGGATGTCCCGGGGCTTTTTGACGTCACCGGGGTTGCTCAGGACGATGTGCTGAACATCAGGGCGCGCCCGGATGCGGGTGCCGACAAGCTCGGTGCGCTTGGGCCAAACCAGCAATCCGTCGAGGTCGTCGCCCTCAGCCAAAACAACAAATGGGGGCTGGTCAACACAGGCGACCGCAGCGGTTGGGCGTCCATGCGCTATCTTCAAGCCAGTGGTTTTGACATCGCTGAACCGCCATTTGGTTTCTCCTGTTCCGGGACCGAGCCTTTTTGGGGCCTGACATTCGGCAATGACGGCACCGCCACGGCGGACTGGTCACCGATGGGGCTGACCGGGCCGGACACCTCGGTCTACATGTCGTTCTGGTCGGCGCGGTCACAAAACCGAACCAGCCCGGTCTATGGATTTCGGCTGGCGGACGAGGTGACCGGATCGGGCGTTCACGCAAGCGGCGTCATTACTGCGGGCCTTTGCAGCGACAACATGTCCGACCGCGCTTATGGATACATGATCGACATGCTGCTGAGAGGGCCTGAAAACGCGATGGTGTCGGGGTGCTGCTCGCTGAGCAGAGAATAACCGCAGCGCCCGCGTCCCGTCCGGCGGCAATTGCCCTGAATATGCGGTTTCGCCCGTACACACTCCGATTTAGCGCTCTTTCCGGCGAATTCCGTGCATTTTTGCCTTTTCAACGACTTGCAGCGAAATGAACGCGACCATATATACCGCTCAAATCATGGTCGGTGCCGATCTGGTCCGGTCATTGGGATAATATGGCAGGGGCCGCTTACGGGCCTGCCGTACTGAAAATCGCCGCTAAGAAAGGACTTTAGGAATGGCTAAAGTAATTGGTATTGACCTTGGGACCACGAACTCGTGCGTCGCGATCATGGATGGGTCGCAACCGAAAGTTGTCGAAAACGCTGAAGGTGCGCGCACCACGCCGTCTATCGTGGGCTTCAAGGACGAGGAACGTCTCGTCGGGCAGGCCGCCAAACGGCAGGCCGTCACCAATCCTGAAAACACACTGTTTGCCATCAAACGCCTGATCGGGCGCAGACATTCCGACCCGACCGTCGAAAAAGACAAAAAGATGGTGCCCTTCAATATCGTCGAAGGCAAAAACGGCGATGCCTGGGTCGAAGCGATGGGCGAGAAATATTCGCCCAGCCAGGTCTCTGCGTTCATCCTTGGCAAGATGAAGGAAACCGCCGAATCCTATCTTGGCGAATCGGTGACCGAAGCGGTCATTACGGTTCCCGCCTATTTCAACGACGCCCAGCGTCAGGCCACCAAGGACGCCGGCAAGATCGCCGGTCTCGACGTTCTGCGCATCATCAACGAACCCACGGCGGCGGCCCTTGCCTATGGTTTGGACAAAGAAGGCGGCAAAACCATCGTCGTTTACGACCTTGGCGGCGGCACGTTTGACGTCTCGATCCTGGAAATCGACGACGGCCTGTTCGAAGTGAAATCCACCAATGGCGACACGTTCCTTGGCGGTGAAGACTTTGACATGCGCATCGTCGAATATCTGGCGGCCGAGTTCAAAAAGGAAAACGGCGTTGACCTGACCAAGGACAAGATGGCGCTGCAACGCCTGAAGGAAGCCGCTGAAAAAGCCAAGATTGAACTTTCGAGCGCAGCTCAGACGGAAATCAACCAGCCGTTCATCTCGATGGATCCGAACGGCGGTCAGCCTTTGCACCTGGTGCTTAAACTGACCCGCGCCAAACTGGAAAGCCTGGTTGCCGACCTGATCAAGCGCACGATGAAACCCTGTCAGGCCGCCCTGAAAGACGCCGGTCTAGCCAAGGGCGACATTGACGAGGTTGTTCTGGTCGGCGGCATGACCCGCATGCCCAAAGTCATGGAAGAGGTCACCAAGTTCTTTGGCAAGGAACCGCACAAAGGCGTTAACCCCGATGAAGTCGTTGCCATGGGCGCGGCCATTCAGGCCGGCGTTCTGCAAGGCGACGTCAAGGATGTCGTGCTGCTGGATGTTACGCCCCTGTCATTGGGGATCGAAACGCTTGGCGGTGTCTTTACCCGGCTCATCGACCGCAACACCACGATCCCGACGAAAAAGTCGCAGGTCTTTTCAACGGCCGAAGATAACCAGAATGCCGTAACCATCCGGGTCTTCCAGGGTGAACGCGAAATGGCGGCCGACAACAAGATACTGGGCCAGTTCAATCTGGAGGAAATCCCCCCAGCACCACGCGGCCTGCCCCAGATCGAAGTCACGTTCGACATCGATGCCAACGGAATCGTTTCCGTTTCCGCCAAGGACAAAGGCACGGGAAAAGAACAAAAGATCACCATTCAGGCCAGTGGAGGGTTGTCTGACGACGACATCGAAGCGATGGTCAAGGACGCCGAGGAAAATGCCGAGGCCGACAAGGATCGCCGCGAGCTGGTCGAAGCAAGGAACCAGGCCGAGGGTCTGATCCATGGCACCAAGAAGTCGCTGGAAGAACACGGCGACAAGGTCGATGCCTCGACCGTCGAAGTGATCGAGCTTTCGATGAAAGCGCTGGAAGAAGTGCTGGAGTCCGAGGACGCCGGAAAGATCAAGTCCCTCAGCCAGGACCTGACCGAGGCCGCCATGAAACTTGGCGAAGCGATCTACAAAGCGCAGGCCGAGGAAGCTGGCGCCGAAAACGATGACGGCGACGAAGGCGGCCCGAGCGCCGTTGACGAAGACATCGTTGACGCTGACTTTGAGGACCTGGGCGACGACGAAGATCGCCGCGCCTAAAGTCGAAATCTCTGAATCCGGGATGCCGGTCCGCATGTGGATCGGCATTCCGTCAAGGCAAGGTCGGATTTGATGTCCAAACGCGATTTTTATGAGATTCTCGGATCGTCCAAAACCGCGTCGGACTCCGAACTCAAGAAAGCCTATCGCAAAAAAGCGATGGAGCTTCACCCCGACCGCAACAAGGACAACCCAAAGGCCGAAACCCAGTTCAAAGAGGTGAACGAGGCTTACGATGTCCTGAAAGACCCCAACAAGAAAGCGGCCTATGACCGGTATGGCCACGCGGCCTTTGAGGGCGGCAGCAACGGTCCGCAAGGGTTCGGTCAGGGCGGCGGGGGCGATTTCTCCTCGGCCTTTTCGGATGTGTTCGAGGATCTTTTCGGCGATTTCATGGGCGGCGGACGCGGGGGGGGTCAACGTGCCGCGCGCGGCTCTGACCTGCGGTACAATCTTCGCGTCTCGCTGGAGGAGGCCTTTGGCGGCAAGCAAAGTTCGATCTCGGTCACAAGCTCGGTCGCATGCGACGTTTGCCACGGGACCGGTGCGGAAGGCGGGGCCGAACCCACCAACTGCCCCACATGTTCCGGCATCGGCAAGGTTCGCGCGCAACAAGGGTTCTTTACGGTGGAGCGGACCTGCCCAACCTGTTCGGGTCGCGGCCAGATCATCAACAACCCGTGCAAATCCTGCGCGGGCGCCGGACGCAAACAAAAAGATCGGTCCTTGTCGGTCAATATTCCGGCAGGCGTTGAAACCGGCACCCGTATTCGTCTGGCTGGCGAGGGCGAGGCCGGATTGCGTGGCGGTCCGTCGGGCGATCTCTATATTTTCATCGAAGTGCGCGACCACCCCATTTTTGAACGCGAAGCGCAGAACCTGTTTTGCCGCATACCTGTGTCTTTCGGGTCCGCAGCCCTTGGCGGCGAAATCGAAGCGCCGACCATCGACGGTGGACGCAGTCGCGTGAAGATTCCCGCCGGCAGCCAAAACGGCAAACAGATGCGCTTGCGTGGCAAAGGTATGCCCGCGTTGCGCGGCGGCCCGGCCGGTGACCTCTATATCGAACTGGCGATTGAAACGCCGGTCAACCTCAGCTCCAAACAGAAAGATCTGTTGCGGGAATTTGTCGAACTCGGTGACAACAACAACCCCGAAACTTCAAATTTCTTCGGTAAAGTCAAAACATTCTGGGATGGAATGAAGGGCTGACTTTAACCCTCCCGCTGTGCATTCAGGAACTGCCTGACGTCGTCAAGGCCCGGAATCGCATCTGCCGTTCCCGGCCGTGTAACCTGAATGGCGGCGGCGGCAGCGGCAAGCTTCATCGCCTCTGGCCGCGTTGATCCACAATCCAGTTGCGCAACAAAATACCCGATATACGTATCCCCGGCCCCGGTCGTATCCACAGGCTCCACCGGAAAGGAGGGCATTTCGATCCGCCCGTCTTGTCCCAAAAGAACGGCCTTTTCCGCACCATACGTGATCAGCGTCTCGGCCACAGGCAAATGGTCCGGATCAGCGTTAAAGCTGGCCGACAGTTGCGCCGCCTCAACCTCGTTCAAAACCAACAGATCAACACAATCGATGACCTCGCGCACTTTTTCCGGGTCAAAGGGTGCGGCAGAATAAACGACCATCATCCCCTTGGACCGCGCCAGCTCTGCCGTAAATCGCACCAGGTTTGTCTCGTTCTGCAAGATCAGTATGTCGCCGGGATTTGCCCCCTCCAGCGACCGGGTGATGTGATCCCGCGTCTGCGCGACATTGGCCGAACTGAAAATGATGATCGCGTTTTCCGCCTGTGGATCAACCGCAACCACCGCCTGCCCGGTAGGGATATCAAGCCGCGCAATCGTAGACGTTTCAACCCCCGCCGCGCGAAGCTTTTCAATGGCAAAGTCCCCATCCGGACCGACCGCGCCGATATGAACGACCTTTGCCCCGCCAAGCGCCGCCGCAACGGACTGGTTCGCACCCTTCCCGCCAAGCCCCGTGAAAAACCCTTTCGCTGCAACGGTTTCGCCGGGCATCGGCAGGCTGGGCACCTGATAGAAATGATCCAGATTGATCGAGCCGAGGTTGAAAACCGTCACGTCAGGCCACCTTGCAGGCCGCCATCACCGCCATATGCAAGATGTCCGTTTCCGTCGAGGTGGTCGAACACAGCTGAACCGAATGACTGATCCCCGTCAGAATCGGCCCGATCACCGTTGCCCCGCCCATTTCCTGCAACAGCTTGACCGAGATCGAGGCCGAGTGTCGTGCCGGAACCACCAGAATATTCGCAGGCCCGGACAATTTGCAAAACGGGTATTGCGCCATGACATCCATGTTAAGCGCCACATCGGCGGTCATCTCGCCGTCGAATTCGAAATCGACACCGCGTTTTTCCAGAACTTCTCGCGCGACGTGCATCTTTTCGGCGCGCTCTGAGACCGGATAGCCAAAATTCGAGAAGCTGACCAACGCGACGCGCGGTTCCAGACCCAGAGACCGGGCGACGTGCGCTGCCCGTTCTGAGATATCGGCCAGATCCTCTTCCTCGGGCCATTCGTGCGCCAGCGTGTCGGCAATCAAAACCAACTGCCCGCGCAGCAGAACGACCGAAACCCCGACCGCGCCATCGCGCGCGCTGGCGTCAATGACGTGGTTCAGCAATTGCAGCACAAGTGCTGATTTTCGCGTCGCCCCCGTCACCATTCCGTCGCCATGCCCGTGCGCGACCATCAGTGCCGCAAAAACATGCCGGTCGCGCGAAGCCAGTTTGTGGCAATCATGCAAATCATAACCTTTGCGCTGTAACCTTTTGTAAAGATGATCTTTATAAAGATCGAGGTGCGGCGTATTCGCTGCGTTGACCACCTCGATCTCGTCATAGGCATCGCCCAGTCCGGCCGCTTCCAGCCGGGTCCGGACATCGGCCTCGCGATCAATCACGACCGCCTGCCCAAGACCGGAGCGGACATAGGACACAGCAGCCCTCAACACACGCGGATCGTCGCCCTCGGCAAAGATCATCCGCGCCTGCGCGTTCTTCGCCCGCACATATAGCGACTGCAAAATTGACGCCGTCGGATCCAATCGCGCCTTCAGTGACAGAATATAGGCATCCATGTCGATGATGGGCCGGCGCGCGCAACCGGTCTCCATCCCTGCTTTCGCCACTGCCGGCGGGATCATGTAGATCAGCCGCGGATCAAACGGCGTGGGCAGAATGTAATCGCGCCCAAATGACATCTTGGTGCCGTAAGCCATTGCCACTTCGTCCGGGACATCCTGACGGGCCAGTTCTGCCAGCGCCTCCGCACAGGCGAGCTTCATTTCGTCATTGATTGCGCGCGCATTGATATCAAGCGCCCCCCGAAAGAGATAGGGAAACCCCAAGACGTTATTCACCTGGTTGGGGTAATCGGACCGGCCCGTGGCGACGATCGCGTCGGAGCGCACCTCGTGGGCTTCTTCCGGCGTAATCTCGGGGTCCGGGTTCGCCATCGCGAAAATCACCGGGTCCGGCGCCATTGACGCGACCATGTCCGCCGAGACCGCACCCTTGGCCGAAACACCCAGAAAAACATCGGCATTGGTCATCGCTTCGGCCAATGTCCGGGTTTCCGTTTTCGCCGCGTGGGCAGACTTCCACTGGTTCATGCCCTCGGTACGGCCTTGATAGATAACGCCCTTCGTGTCGCATACGATGCAATTGTCGTGTTTTGCCCCCATTGCCTTTATCAACTCGATACACGCAATGCCTGCGGCACCCGCGCCATTCAGGACGATCCGGCAGTCGCCGATTTTCTTGCCTGAGAGATGCAGCGCGTTGATCAGTCCGGCGGCACAAATCACCGCCGTACCGTGCTGGTCGTCGTGAAAAACCGGGATGTCCATCAATTCCTTGAGGCGCTGTTCGATCACAAAACATTCCGGCGCCTTGATGTCTTCCAGGTTGATCCCGCCAAAGGACGGCCCCATCAGCTTGACCGCATTGACGAATTCGTCGGCATCCTGGGTGTCAAGCTCGATGTCGATCGAATTGACGTCCGCAAACCGTTTGAAAAGAACCGATTTGCCCTCCATCACCGGTTTGGACGCCAGCGCGCCAAGGTTCCCCATGCCCAGAATGGCCGACCCGTTGGTTATCACGCCGACCATGTTACCCTTGGTGGTGTAATCATAGACGCTTTCGGGATGATCCGCGATTGCCTGCACCGGGACAGCGACCCCGGGCGAATACGCCAGCGACAGGTCCCGTTGTGTCGCCATCGGGGTTGAGGCGGTAATCTCGAGCTTTCCCGGTTTGGGACGCATGTGATATTCCAGCGCTTCTTCGGGCGTGGTTCGTGAATTGTCGGCCATTCTGATCGTCCTCGGTGTCGGTTGACAGTTTGTACGCCCTGACTCCGCCCGCCACAACCGACAGTTCTGGTTTTGCGCTTTCCCAACGGAGGTTCAGCGTGTAATCCTGTCGTTGCTGTGCTTGGGGGCGCTGTTGAATATCGCGACGACAAAAATGACGCCGATGATGGCCCAGTACCTGTCGATAAAAGACAGGTACAAAGACGCCCTGCTATTTTATCGCATGGGTGATTTTTATGAAATGTTTTTTGACGATGCGGTCCTTGCTTCGCAAGCTCTGAACATCGCCCTGACCAAGCGCGGCAAGCATCTGGGCGAGGATATCCCCATGTGTGGTGTGCCGTTTCATGCCGCCGAAAACTATCTTTTGTCGTTGATTAAGAAAGGCTTCCGCGTCGCAGTTTGCGAACAACTTGAGAACCCTGCGGAGGCGCGAAAAAGAGGGGCCAAATCGGTCGTGAAACGCGACGTGGTTCGTCTGGTGACCCCCGGCACCCTGACCGAGGATTCCCTGCTAAAAGGAACGGAAAACAACTATTTATCGGCCTATTGCGAGATCAGGAATGAGGCGGCTTTCGCTTGGGCGGATGTCTCGACCGGGGAATTCCGCGTTCAGCCTTGCACGCGCGCTGGCCTGTCGCCTCTTCTGGCGCGAATTGCCCCGCGCGAGGTTCTTGTTTCGTCTTCCATCGCCGACGACATCGTTTCCGTCATTCAGGAATCCTCCGCCGCGCTGTCACCGCTTGAGCCTGGGCAGTTTGACAGTTCAGCCGCCCGTCAGCGATTGTGTGATGTGTTCAATGTCGCTTCGCTGGACAGTTTCGGAGCGTTCGAAAGGGCGGCACTTGGCGCAATGGGCGCACTTGTCGGCTATGTGGACATCACGCAAAACGGAAAACTGCCCGTCCTGCGTCCGCCGCAACCGGTTTCGACAAACAGCGTCATGCAAATCGACGCCGCCACGCTGCGCAACCTTGAGATCCGTCACAGCCTCTCGGGGGACAAATCCGGCTCGTTATTGTCTGTCGTTGACCGGACAATAACCGGCGCCGGGGCGCGGATGTTGTCACAGCGCCTTACCTGCCCATCCACTGAACCAAAGATCATCCTTAACAACTTGACTCTGATCGATTTTTTCGTCGAGCGTGGCGACTTGCGCGACAAAATCCGGGGTCTGCTGCGGCTTGTCCCCGATGTGGATCGGTCGCTGAACCGGATCGCGCTGGAGCGTGGAGGGCCGCGCGACCTGTCCGCGATCCGCGCCGGAGTTTCGCAGGCCCAGGACATTCACCGGAGTCTTTCCAACGCAAATGGCCCGGCAGAGATTGACCTACTGGCAGGCAGGTTAACAGGACTGGAAGATCTGGTCGGTTCGCTGACAGATGCACTGGTCGAGGAGCCGACCTTGCTTGGCAGGGATGGCGGGTTTGTCCGCAAAGGTTTTGACGCCCGGCTTGACGAGCAACGCGCCCTGCGCGACCAAAGTCGGAAACTGATCGCCGACCTTCAGGCAGACTATAGCGCCACGACCGGTATCGGTTCTCTTAAGATTAAATATAACAATGTGTTGGGGTATTTTGTTGAGACTCCAGCTTCATATGCAAACAGGATGATGCAACCGCCGCTGAGCGCGTCGTTCATCCATCGGCAGACCACCGCGAACGCTGTGCGTTTCACGACGGTCAACCTTGCTGACCTTGAAACCCGCATCCTGAATGCCGCAGGCGTTGCCTTGGAAATCGAGCTTGCTATTTTCGACCGCCTTTCGTCGGACATTCTGGCCCGTGCGGCTGACCTTGGAACGCTGGCGAATGCGTTGGCGGAAATCGATGTTGCCGGCGGGCTTGCCGATCTGGCGGAGGCTGAGAACTGGTGTCGCCCGGTCATCACACAAGGGCGGGATTTTGATGTTGTCGACGGGCGCCATCCTGTCGTTGAAACAGCGCTTAATCGCAACGAATCAGTGCCTTTTGTTCCAAATGACTGTGATCTGACACCGCGCGCCCCGGACGAGGCCCGCGGCTGGTTGTTGACGGGGCCGAATATGGCCGGGAAATCCACATTCTTGCGGCAAAACGCATTGATCGCGTTGCTTGCACAATCAGGCAGTTACGTTCCGGCGACAAAGGCGACGATCGGTATCGTCACCCAGTTGTTTTCGAGGGTGGGTGCGTCGGATGATCTGGCGCGCGGTCGGTCCACCTTTATGGTCGAAATGGTGGAAACGGCATCCATCCTCAATCAGGCCGGCGCGAATGCGTTGGTGATTCTTGACGAGATCGGGCGGGGAACTGCAACGTATGATGGCCTGTCAATCGCCTGGGCCGCGCTGGAATATTTGATGGCGAAGAACCAGTGCCGGGTGCTGTTTGCGACACATTATCATGAACTTACGTCGCTATCTTCAAGTCTTGCAGGACTTTCGAATTCGACCGTAACCGTCAAGGAATGGAATGGCGAGATTGTTTTCCTGCACGAAGTCAGAGATGGTGCCGCCGATCAGTCCTATGGTATTCAGGTTGCCAAACTTGCCGGCCTGCCCGACCCTGTGACAAGCCGCGCGCGGCAGGTGCTGGGGATTCTGGAAAACAGTGAACAGCGCGGCGGCGGAAAGCTTGACGCGCTGGTTGACGACTTGCCCTTGTTTTCGGCCGACCACCAGGCGGTACCCGCGCCAGCCCAATCGTCGACAATTGACAAGGAAGTCGCCGCATTGCACCCCGACGAGATGTCACCCCGCGACGCGTTGGCGATGATTTACAAGTTGCACGCTCTGGCAACCAAGAAAACCTGACTGCCAGATTTGTCGCGATGTCAGGTTTCCGGCTTTGCGGGTGTGGATGACACGCCGACCTGGGCCGGGCGCAGCAGTCGTTCGCCGATGACAAACCCCTCGCCCATCATCTGGATAATGTGACCGGCGGCAATATCCGGAACCGGCGCTTCGAACATCGCCTGATGGATTTGCGGATCGAATTTTTCGCCGATCTCGGGCGCCACCCTTTCGATCTTGTGCTTGGTGAACGTATTCAGGAGTTCGCGCCGGGTCAGTTCGATCCCCTCGATGAGCGCCTTGGATGATTCGCGTTGTGCGTCGTCCACCGTTTCCAGCGCCCGCGTCAGGTTGTCGTAAACCGAAAGCAGGTCACGCGCCAACCGCGAACCGCCATAGACTTCGGCATCGCGCCGGTCCCGCTCGCCGCGTTTGCGGGTGTTTTCCGCGTCTGCCAGTGCGCGCATCAGGCGATCTTTGTAATTATCGCGTTCAGCTTCCAGTTTGTCCCACTCGTTTTCGGAATCATCCAGTGCAAGTGGGTCCGCGTCGGTAAATTCAGCGGGGTCGAATCCCGGTTCTTTTGCTGCCTCTTCCGCCACGTCAGGTTCCTTCTTTTCCGACATTTTCGCCTCTGCTTCAGTTCCGGCCGGACAAGATGCGTCCGACCAGTTGTGCCGTGTATTCCACGATGGGAACAATCCGGCCGTAGTTCAGCCGCGTCGGTCCAATCACCCCCACGGCGCCGATTATTTTCCGGTCAGCGTTCATATATGGAGAAACCACCAAAGAGCTACCGGAAAGTGAAAAAAGTTTGTTTTCAGAGCCGATAAAAACACGCACCCCTTCGGCATCTTCACTTAGCTCCAGAAACTCGGCCAGATCACGCTTTCTTTCCAGATCGTCAAACAATGTTTTGATCCGTTCCAGATCGTCATTGACCGCATCCGAATCAATCAGGTTCGAGACGCCGCGAACGATAAGACGCTCCTGCGCATCGCCCTGGTTTTCCCATATTGCGATTCCATCGCGCACCATTTGCTGCGCCAGCGTGTCGAGTTCGCGTCGGTGTGTGCTGATTTCCGTCGCAATGATATTCTTGACTTCGCTCAGCGTGCGCCCATTGACGATCGCGTTCAGGAAATTCGCAGCTTCACGCATTGATGTCGGCGTCTGGCCGGGGGGCGGGGCGAAAATGCGGTTCTCGACCTGCCCGTCTGCCGTCACAAGCACAACCATTGCGCGGTCAGGGGACAGCAGGACAAACTCAATCTGCTTGATGGGCGCCTCGGACTTTGGCGCCAACACGAGCCCCGCCCCGTGCGACAGACCGGACAAGACCGACGTCGCCTGATCCAGCACGCGCGCCATGTCGTTGTCGTCGCGATCAATCGTCTTTTCGATTTTTTTGCGCTCGATTGCGGGCAAATCGCCGATTTCCAGCAGGGAATCGACGAACATCCGCATGCCATATTGCGTTGGCACGCGACCCGCCGATGTGTGCGGACTGTCAAGAAGACCCAGATGCTCCAGATCCTGCATGACATTGCGAACCGTTGCAGCGGAGATATTTTCTGTCAACGCGCGCGTCAGCGTTCGCGATCCGACCGGATCACCCTCGTCGATGTATTGCTGAACGAGTGTGCGAAAGACATCGCGACTACGCTCGGTCAACGTGCTGAATGGGTCTGTCGTTTTTGTCATCTGGTTCGCGCCAATTGTCGCAGCGGATATTTCTAGATAACCGTTGCGCGCGCGTCAATTGGTGATCTGGGGTCTTTACACTCCTCACGGGCTAAGGATATCTGACCGCACTGCAATCAAAGGATGAAACATGCGCCCCTCCGGAAGAGAAAAAGATCAGCTCCGCCCGGTTTCCATGGAAACCGATGTTACGAAACATGCCGAGGGGTCATGCCTGATCAAATGTGGCGACACCCATGTTCTGTGTACCGCGTCGTTGGAGGCACGCGTGCCGCCCTTTCTCAGAAACACCGGTTTGGGGTGGGTTACGGCTGAATACGGAATGCTTCCGCGCGCGACGACCACGCGCAATCGGCGCGAGGCAACAGCGGGCAAACAATCTGGACGAACGCAGGAAATTCAAAGGCTTATAGGCCGTTCATTGCGTGCTGGGATAGATCGTGTTGCGCTTGGAGAACGCCAGATCACGGTGGATTGCGACGTCATTCAGGCCGATGGCGGCACGCGTTGCGCCTCGATCACCGGTGGCTGGGTCGCGCTGCGGCTGGCGGTAAACAAGTTGCTGAAAGCCGGTGACATCAAGACCGATCCGCTGGTGGATCACGTCGCGGCCGTCAGTTGTGGTATCTATGGCGGGCAACCGGTTCTGGATCTCGATTACGCCGAGGACAGCGAAGCCGGAACAGACGCGAATTTTGTCATGACCGGCCAAAAGGGCCTGATCGAGATTCAGGGATCGGCCGAAGGCGCGACTTTTTCCCGTCAGGAATTTGACAACCTTCTGGATCTTGCCGAAAGCGGGGTTGCCGAACTGGTTCTGGCACAAGCCGCGGCGGTTGAGGGCTGACATGAAACGTCTTGGCAGCGACAGGCTTGTGCTGGCGTCGCATAATGCGGGGAAGCTGGTTGAGATTACCGAACTGCTGGCACCTTTTGGTCTGAATGTCACATCTGCGGGCGATCTTGGTTTTGAGGAACCAGAGGAGACCGAAGATAATTTTGCCGGTAACGCCCGGATCAAGGCCCATTTTGCCGCCGCAAAAAGCGGTTTTCCCGCCCTTTCCGACGACAGCGGCATCTGTGTCGACGCGCTAGACGGCGCGCCGGGTGTTTTCACGGCGACATGGGCGGAAACCCCGAGTGGTCGCGATTTTCCCATGGCAATGAAAAAGGTCTGGGATTTGTTGCAGCGGAAAGACGCGCCGGAGCCCCGGACGGCGCGGTTTGTTTCCACGCTCTGCATCGCCTGGCCGGACGGGCGCGACCAGATTTTTGAAGGGACGGTCGAGGGACGGCTTGTCTGGCCGATGCGTGGCAATTTTGGTTTCGGGTTTGACCCCGTTTTTCAACCCGTGGGCAAGGTACAGACATTCGGGGAAATGGATCCCGCGGAAAAACACGCGATGAGCCACCGTACGCGCGCCTTCGCAAGGTTGTTGGCGTGGATGGAAGATGGATGAGGATTGGCGAAATGGTGGGTTCGGCATTTACCTGCACTGGCCTTTCTGTTCCTCCAAGTGCCCCTACTGCGATTTCAACTCGCACGTTGCGGCGGAAATCGATCAGAAACTCTGGGCGGATGCATACATTTCCGCGTTAGAGTCCTATCATCGAGAAGTCCCGGATCGCGTTGTTAATTCACTTTTTTTTGGCGGCGGCACCCCCAGTTTGATGGACCCTGACACGGTCGCGGCGGTCATTGATAAGGTCCACACGCTCTGGCCCACTGCAAATGATCTTGAGATCACGTTGGAGGCCAACCCCTCCTCCGTGCAAGCGGACGGGTTCGCCGGTTTTCGGCTGGCGGGCGTCAACCGGATTTCGATCGGTGTGCAGGCATTGAATGACGGCGATCTGCGCCGGCTTGGTCGCGTTCATTCTGTGGATCAGGCGATGCGTGCGGTGGACATTGCGCAATCCCTGTTTGATCGCGTCAGTTTTGATTTGATCTATGCACGACAAGATCAATCATTGGCCGATTGGGAACAGGAACTGTCACGCGCCATTGCGATGGGTACCGATCATCTGTCGCTCTATCAATTGTCGATCGAGGACGGAACGGTTTTTGGCGAAAGACATCGGCAGGGGAAGCTCCGCGGTCTTCCAGACGACAATCTTTCCGCCGATCTTTACGAGGTAACGCAGGGTTTGTGCGATGCAGCCGGTCTTGGGGCTTATGAGGTTTCCAACCACGCACGGGGCGACGCCGTTTCTCGGCACAACCTGATTTACTGGCGCTCCGGGGATTATCTTGGCATCGGTCCGGGTGC
This sequence comes from uncultured Rhodobacter sp., assembly GCA_964466385.1. Classification (GTDB taxonomy): domain Bacteria; phylum Pseudomonadota; class Alphaproteobacteria; order Rhodobacterales; family Rhodobacteraceae; genus UBA5972. The sequence goes on from CAYXNM010000002.1 coordinate 30,439, forward strand.
GCATGGCCGTCTGACAGTTGGGGGCGTGCGTTTTGCCACCGAAACGCCCATGTCCCCGGACGGGTGGCTGGCGGGGTTGCGGTCGCGCCATGGTGAATTGTCCCGCACAGCTCTGAGCAGATCGGACCATGCTGGCGAGTATGTCATGATGGCATCAAGGTTGAGCGAAGGGCTGGAGATTGCGCGGCTCGACCGCCTTGCCCCACAGTTGGTGTCATCAGAAAACTGTCGTGCTTTGCTTCAAGACGGTTTTCTGGAGGTCGACGATCTTCGGCTGACGGTGACGCCCAAGGGTCGTATCTTGTTGAACTCGCTCCTAAAAAAGCTGCTTGTGGAAATAGTGTGATTCGCGGGTTTTGCGGTTTTCGGGGGTCGTCTCGCTGGCGCAATCTATTGTTGTCTGCCGTCGCCTGTTTCACTTGGTCTTCACCGGAGTCATAGCCGTCAACATCCGGCAGAGTTCATCCAGCTGGTCAAGCGTGGTGTAATGTATGGCGATCGTCCCATGTTCGGTGCCGGGCGCATGATCGACGAGAACCTTCATGTTGAGGTTCGCTGAAAGGTCCAGTTCCAGTGCCTGGGTGTCCGCGTCTTTTGTCCCGCTTCTAGGTGCCGGCTCTTCCTTCGGGCGCTCGGCCTTTTTGGCCAGTTTTTCAGCCTGCCGGACCGAGAGCCCCCGTGATACGATTTTCTTGGCCAGGGCGACCGGGTTTTCAGCGGTGACGAGCGCGCGTGCGTGCCCCGCCGTCAGTTTTCCTTCGCGAAGAAATGTCAGAATTTCCGCAGGCAGGCTGAGTAATCGCAGGACGTTGGCGATATGACTGCGGCTTTTTCCAAGGGCTTCGGCCATTTTTTCCTGTGTGTGCCCGAAATTGTCCATCAATTGTCGATATCCCTGCGCTTCCTCGACCGGGTTGAGGTCGGCACGCTGGATATTTTCCACGATCGCCAGTTCCAGCACTTCCAGATCCGTCAATTCGCGGATCAGAACCGGTACTTCATGCAATTGCGCCTGCTGAGCGGCCCGCCACCGGCGTTCGCCCGCGACTATTTGATAACATTCGGGATGGACCGGATCTTTTCGCACGATCAGGGGTTGGATGATGCCCATTTCGCGGACAGAATTCGCAAGGTCGTCCATTTCGACCTTATCGAAATCACGTCTTGGTTGGTTTGGGTTGGGATAAAGCAGTTCTGTAGGGACATTGTTTTCAGCCTTGCGCGGAGGGGCCGCATCCACCGGCTGCCCGGCTGACGTTGGCTGGCCGACATCTGCCATCAATGCGGACAGACCGCGGCCCAGCCCTCGCTTCTCGGATTGTTTTTTTGTCATTGTTTTCAACTCCTTACGTGAATTGAAGTGATGTCACACACGACCCTGATGTCGCAATATCTCCGCCGCGAGTTTCTGATAGGCGATGCTGCCCTTGCTGGTATGATCATAAAGCAAGGCCGGCATCGCATAGGACGGCGCCTCGGACAGTCGGACGTTTCGCGGGATAATCGTCGAAAAGACAAGGTCTCCCAGGTTCTTGCGGACGTCATCCTCGACCTGCCGGGACAAGTTGTTGCGTGCGTCATACATGGTCAACACCACACCTTCGATTCTCAGCCCCGGATTTGCGGTTTGCCGCACTTCCCGGACCGAAAGCATCAACTGGCTTAACCCTTCTAGTGCAAAAAACTCGCATTGCAGAGGAACCAGAACGGAATGCGCGGCAACCATCGCGTTCACCGTCAACAAATTCAGCGAAGGCGGGCAGTCGATCAGTACGTAATCCAGGTGAAATGCGTCGAATTGCGGCCCGGTCAGCAGGGATTTGAGTTGAATGGCGCGGTTTTCGTTTCCAGCAAGCTGGATGTCAGCCGAACTCAGATCCGTGGTGGAAGGCGCGATAAGCAGTTTGGGAACCTGCGTTTCAAACACAACATCGGCCAGGTCCGCGCCATCCAACAACAAGTCATAGGTCGTCTTGTCCCGCATTTCCGGCAAAATGCCCAACCCCGTCGATGCGTTTCCCTGTGGGTCGAGATCCATCAACAGCACCGATTTTCCGACGGCGGCCAGGGCGGTTCCCAGATTGATCGCCGTGGTCGTTTTGCCGACCCCGCCTTTTTGGTTGGCAATTGCGATTATTTTTGGCCCTGATTGGTTGTTTTTTGCCTCAGGCACCGCTGATATCCCAGATTTTTGTGATGACACCGCCCTCGGACGTGATGCTGGGGGCCACTTCAAGCTGGAATGTCCAGTATTTTCGCGCCTCGGTCAATTCGGAAATCACCTTTTCACCCTTCAGCAACAGACAAATTCCGCCCTTTTTCACATGGCGATCTGCGTGCAGCAATAGTTTCGGCAGCGGCGCAAAAGCCCTTGCCGAAACAACATCCGCGTTTTGGGGTTGAAGTTTCTCGGACCGCATTGCCTTGATATCAACGGACAAATCAAGGTCGACGCTGACTTTTCGCAGAAACGCCGCTTTACGTTGGTCACTTTCGACCAAAGTGGTTTTCTGTGATCTCCCCTCTTCTGCGGCCAGGATTGCGATGATCAACCCAGGAAAACCCCCACCACTCCCCAGATCCAGCCAATGTTGGGTGGATTTGTCGCAATACGCCCAAATCTGCGCTGAATCCGCAAAATGGCGCTGCCAGATTTGGTGCAAAGTGCTTTCCGCGACAAGATTGATTTTGGGATTCCATTTCCTGAGCAGTGATTCGTAGCTTCTCAGCCGCTCAATTGTTTCACGTGAAACATTGAAATTTTCCTGAAACTGCGATTCCTGATCCAACATCGCACTACGCCGATTTTTTCCGGGTAAGTTTCCGAAGTGTTGCCAGGATCAGCGTGAGGGCCGCCGGTGTTACCCCTTCGACCCGGCCAGCCTGTGCCAGGTTTTCCGGTCGCGCGACGCTCAGCTTGGCTTTCAGTTCCGCGGACAGACCATTGATGGCTTCAAAATCGAAATCCCGGGGGATCCGGTGCGCTTCGTCCCGACGGATGGCCGCGACGTCGCGGTTTTGCCTTTCGATATAGGCCGCGTAGAGTGAATCTCTCTCGATTTGTTGTGAAATCTCTTCTTTTTCGGCTTTAAGATCCGGCCAAATCCCCTTGAGGGTCTCAAACGATACTGTGGGGTATGCGAGCAACTCGGTTCCGGAGCGCCGCACGCCATCCAGGTTAACCTCCAAACCGGCATTCCGGGCTTCGTTTGGCGTCAACGAACGGCTTGCCAACCGCCCTCGCAGATCGCTCAGGGCGTTGATTTTACGGTTGAATACGTCCTTTCTCAACTGGCCGACGCAGCCAAGCTCGATCCCGCGACCGGTCAATCGCTGATCCGCGTTATCTGCGCGCAGCGACAAACGGAATTCGGCGCGCGACGTAAACATTCGGTAGGGCTCGCTAACCCCTTTGGTGATCAAATCATCGATCAACACGCCTATATACGCCTCTGATCTGCTGAATAGAACCGGCTCACTGTGTTCTACGGCGCGGGCGGCGTTCAGACCCGCCACCAGACCTTGCGCCGCCGCCTCCTCGTAGCCGGTTGTTCCGTTTATCTGGCCCGCAAGATACAATCCCGGCACCGACGCAAGCTCCAGCGTCGCGTTCAACGCGCGTGGGTCGACATAGTCGTACTCTATCGCATAACCCGGCTGCAATATTCTGGCGTTCTCCAGCCCAATGATCGAGGCGACATATTGATGTTGAACGTCCTGAGGCAGCGAGGTCGAGATTCCATTCGGGTAGACGGTGTGATCCTCCAGACCTTCGGGTTCCAGGAATATCTGATGCGAGTCTTTTTCCGAAAACCGCACAATCTTGTCTTCGATCGACGGGCAGTATCGCGGACCGACACCCCCGATCTTTCCACCGTACATCGCTGATTTAGAAAGATTTTTCTGGATTATCTCGTGCGTTCTTGGGTTTGTGTGGGTGATACCGCACGAAACCTGCCGGACCGCCGGCGCCTTTGACAGGAACGAAAAAAGCACAGGATCTTCGTCGCCCGGTTGCTCGGCCAGTCTTGCCCAATCAATCGACCGGCCATCCAGCCTGGGGGGTGTACCCGTTTTCAGGCGGCCCATTTTCAACCCGAACGAGTCAACCCTTTCAGCCAGTCGCACCGACGGTTTGTCGCCCATCCGCCCGCCCGCGATGGTCTTTTGGCCGATATGTATGACACCCCGCAGAAACGTTCCGGTGGTCAAGATGACCGCACCGGCCAGGATCGAAACGTCATCCGCAAGCTTAACGCCCGCGACACGCGTCCCGGACATGATGAAATCGGTAACTTCCGCCTCCAGAACCGCCAGGTTCGGTGCCTTTTGGATCTCCTCCTGGATCGCCAGCCGATAAAGCGCACGGTCCGCTTGCGCCCTTGGTCCCTGAACGGCCGGGCCTTTGCGGCGATTGAGCAGACGAAACTGAATGCCTGCCCGGTCTGCCGCGCGTGCCATGATACCGTCAAGGGCGTCGATTTCCCGGACGAGATGCCCCTTGCCAAGGCCGCCAATGGCGGGATTGCACGACATTTCGCCTATTTTCGCAAAACTATGGGTAATCAGGGCGGTTCGCACACCCATGCGCGACGCCGCGTGCGCCGCTTCGGCACCTGCATGCCCCCCGCCGATAACAATCACGTCAAAATGTTTCACGTGAAACAATCCCTATTTCCCAAGACAGAACCGGGCAAAAATCTCGTCCAGCACATTTTCCACATCCACCGCGCCAATCAGCGATTCCAGGGCGTTCAAAGCGTGATGCATATCCGCAGCGGCGATCTCTACGCGATCCGACCGTTCCTCTACAATCGTTTTCGCCATTTCCAGGTGATTTATCGCCAGATCGATTGCTGTCCTGTGGCGGGCATTCGTGGCGACTCCCGCGCCACTCGCTAATTTTTCCAGCCGGGATGCAAGCAATTCCACAAGCTCTGATACGCCCTGTCCGGTTTGACCTGAAATCGTTAACCCCTTGTTATTTATACGTTTATCCGCCTTACCTCGGACAAAGATGTCGTCGTCTTTACTCGGAATACTTCCAAACCCGTTGGTAACATCGTCCAGCAGAAACACGCGAATATCCGCATTATTGGCACGCATGACCGCACGATCGACACCAATCAGCTCCACCCGATCGGAGGTGTCGCGAATGCCGGCCGTGTCCAGAACCGTGACCGGAAGACCGCGAAGATCCATTCGCACTTCGATCACATCGCGCGTTGTTCCGGCGATTTCCGATGTAATCGCCGCGTCGCGCCCCGCAAGGCGGTTCAGCAGCGTTGATTTCCCAACATTGGTTGGCCCGACAATCGCAACTTCAAACCCGTCGCGGATACGTTCTGAAAGAACGCTGCCCCGGCTTTCCGCCGTGAGCGAGGCCAAGGCTTTTTCCAGTCGGTCAAGAACCATCGGGACGACATCGGCGGGAATCTCCTCGTCCGAAAAATCTATCGAAACTTCGAGCAACGCCAATGCCGCGATCAGTTCACGCCGCCATTCTTCGGCCAGCGCACCCAGCGCGCCATCAAAAACACGCTTTGCCTGACGACGCTGGCTTTCGGTTTCCGCATCGATCAGATCGCCCAGACCTTCGACCTGTGACAGGTCCAGACATCCGTTTTCGAGCGCCTGACGCGTAAATTCGCCCGGCTCGGCCATTTTCAAGCCGCTGATGCCGCCAAGTTCACGCAACAGCGCAGAAATGACGGCGACAGAACCGTGAACATGAAACTCCGCCACGTTCTCGCCCGTAAAACTGCTGCCTTTGGGAAAACACACGATCAGCGCGTCATCAATCGCTTCGCCCGACACGCCACAAACCCGCCTGAGCGCCATTCTGCGCGGCTGGGGCAGGGGGCCCGCCAATTTCTCGATACTGTCCCACGCAAGCGGCCCGGACACCCGTATAACGGCGACCCCGGCCTTGCCGCGCGCGGATGACAACGCGAAAATTGTGTCCATTGCCCCGGCTCCCAAGGAAACTTTGACGCGCTCCGCTTAGACCATGAAATCAGGTGTTCATCGAGTCAAAGAATTCCGCATTGGATTTGGTCTGCTTCATCTTGCCCAACAGGAATTCGATCGCATCCGTCGTTCCCATCGGGTTGAGAATGCGTCGAAGAACATATGTCTTGGTCAGATCGACCTTGTTCACAAGCAATTCTTCCTTCCTTGTGCCCGATTTCAAAATATCGATGGCCGGGAACACGCGCTTGTCGGCAACCTTGCGATCCAGGACCAGCTCGCTGTTGCCCGTGCCTTTGAATTCTTCGAAAATCACTTCGTCCATCCGGCTGCCGGTTTCGATGAGCGCAGTCGCCACGATTGTCAGGGAACCGCCTTCCTCGATATTACGCGCAGCCCCAAAGAACCGCTTGGGGCGTTGCAATGCGTTCGCGTCGACACCACCGGTCAGCACCTTGCCGGACGAGGGAACGACCGTGTTGAACGCGCGCCCAAGTCGGGTGATCGAATCAAGCAGGATCACGACATCGCGTTTGTGTTCCACCAGCCGTTTTGCCTTTTCGATCACCATTTCAGCAACCGCGACGTGCCGCGTCGCCGGTTCATCAAAGGTCGAGGAGACAACCTCGCCCCTGACGGACCGCTGCATGTCGGTGACTTCCTCGGGGCGTTCATCGATCAGAAGCACGATGAGATAAACCTCAGGGTGGTTCTTCTCGACAGAGTGGGCAATGTTTTGCAGGATCACCGTTTTACCCGTACGCGGCGGGGCCACGACCAGCGAACGCTGTCCTTTGCCAATCGGCGCGACAAGATCGATAACCCGCGCGGTCTTGTCCTTGATCGTCGGATCCGGAATTTCCATGTTCAGACGCTCATCCGGATACAACGGTGTCAGATTGTCAAAATGAACTTTGTGTTTCGCCTGTTCAGGATCGGTGAAGTTGATCTGGGTGACCTTGACCAGTGCAAAGTAACGCTCGTTCTCGTCGGGGGCGTGAATGACGCCTTCCACCGTATCGCCCGTTCTCAATGAATATTTCCTGATCTGACCGGGACTGATATAAATGTCATCCGGACCCGGCAGATAATTCGCCTCGGGAGAGCGTAGAAACCCGAACCCGTCCTGCACGACTTCCAGCACGCCATCCCCTGAAATTTCAACGCCGTCTTCGGCGTTTTCCTTGAGAATCGCGAACATCATGTCGCCTTTTCGCATGGTCGAGGCATTCTCGATCTCAAACTCCTCGGCCATTTTCAACAGATCGCCGGGGCTTTTTGCCTTGAGCTCGGAAAGGAACAGCTTTTTCTGGGTCATGAATACTCTCGTCCTGCCAGCTGGCTGGGGCCAAACCGGGTTTTGTTTTCAGCTTTGGAAGTGTCTTTGGCGGCCGGACGGCCAGACAAGAGGCGTCTACACCAATGTCGTGAATAAAGTCAAACCACCGTTCAAAACGGTCGGGTCACCACCATGAAAACAATGACGATCATAAGCACGGTCGGCACCTCGTTCATGATCCTGAAACTGCGCGACGAGGTTTTGCAGGTTTCCGCCTCCAGTTCCTTGCGTCGTCGTCCCAGCCAGTGGTGAAACCACGTCATCACAAGAACCATCACTGCCTTGACCCAGGGCCATCCGTCAGACCAGTCGACAATCCCCGGTGTGATCATCAGGAGCGGGCCAAAAACCCATGTGGCCACCATGGCCGGGTTCATGATCGCGCGAAAAAGGCGCCGTTCCATGATCACAAAAACCGTTTTCCTGGAAACGTCGTCCTTGTCGGCGGCAGCGTGATAGGCCATCAGCCGGGGCAGATAAAAGATACCAGCCATCCATGCGATCACCGAAATGATGTGAAGGCTCTTTATGGTAAGGTAGTAACTGGAGAGAAAATCCATTTGAACCGCCGTTGGGTACGCTTTGTTTTCTACTTACTAATATAAAAAGAAATATAGAAAAAGTTGTAGTTTTAGTAGGGACGGGGAAAGATGGGAATTAACATATTATTCATATAGAAAGCCATCGACGAACCTTCATCAATAACATTCCGGGAACCATACCACCCAGTCTATAACCTTGTTTTCCATTTATTAACAACAAGGTAGGGTATTTTGGCATGTGAATGGTTCTCTGGATAACTTTATGCCTGGGCGCGGAAACGGAAAAATCCACAAGTCTGCGTAAAGTTATGCGTTGTGGGTAGAATCCCGTGTTCGGTCGGATTACGGGCATCGATTGGCGCAACCGTGCCATGGGGCCGGAAAACCCCGAAGTTTGGCGTGGAAACGAGCGGCGTTTTCCACAACAATGTCCCTTATGAAAACACGACTGATATTGGCGTCGGGGTCAGACGTCCGACAGGAAATGCTTCGCAATGCAGGCATTGGGTTCCGGGCGATCCCCGCGCGCATAGACGAACAGTCCATCAAGGCGACACTTTCGAACGAAGGTCTGGAGAGTCGCGAAATCGCCGACGCGCTGGCCGAGGCGAAAGCGCGGCAGATTTCGGGCCGCCACCCTGAATACGTCGTCATCGGATCCGATCAGGTGCTGGATTTCCAAGGTACGTTGCTGAGTAAACCGACAAACACGGCCGACGCCCGGCAACAGCTTTGCGCATTGCGCGGAAAAAAACACCGGCTGTTTTCCGCGGCGGTGATTTACCAGAACCACCAACCACTTTGGCGCTTCGTCGGGGTCGGCACGTTGACGATGCGTGACTTCTCGGACGCGTTCCTTGACGGATACCTGACGCGGATGGGGCAGGACGTTTGCAGGACGGTTGGCAGTTACAAACTTGAAAGCGAAGGTATAAGATTGTTTTCCAGAGTAGAGGGTGATTACTTTTCGGTGTTGGGGATGCCGCTGGTGGAAATTCTCGCCTATCTGGCGACTTCGGGAAAGATCGAGACATGAGCGACGAGAGAATACCACTCGCCGGGGTGATCGGATCGCCCGTCAGCCATTCGCTGTCGCCAAAGGTCCATGGTCACTGGCTGGCGCGGTATGGCATCCCAGGGCATTACGTGCCGATCAGGCTGACGCACGAAACATTTGAAAACGGTCTGCGATCTCTGCCGACGCTGGGGTTTCGCGGGGTCAACGTCACGCTTCCGTTCAAGGAAAAGGCGCTGACATTGGCTGACGTCATTTCGGATCGGGCAGCCCTGATCGGGGCGGCCAACACGCTGACCTTTCAAAGGAACGGGCGCATTCATGCGGACAACACAGATGGTGTTGGATTCATTGCGAATATCCGGCGAAACGCGCCTTCGTGGTCGCCCGAGGACGGACCTGCGCTGATCCTGGGCGCCGGGGGAGCGTCGCGCGCGGTGATCGCGGCACTTGTGGCAGAGGGCGCCCCCGCCGTCGTCCTGGCAAACCGAACACGCGGCAAGGCGGACATGCTGGCCGAACATTTCGGCGCGCGGGTAAAGGCTGTTGACTGGTCGACGGTTGAACCGAGGCTGAAAGAAGTCTCGATGCTGGTCAACACAACCTCGCTGGGGATGACCGGACAAAAGGATCTGGCGCTGGACCTTGGTGGAATTCGCAAGGGAACACTGGTGACCGATCTGGTCTATTCGCCCCTGCGAACGACATTGCTGGAAATGGCGGAACGGTCGGGCTGCGTGACGGTTGACGGGTTGGGGATGCTTTTACATCAGGCGGTGCCCGGGTTTGAAAACTGGTTTCACCAAAAACCCGTTGTGGATCAGGCGCTGCGCGATGCTGTCTTGTCGCCATGAGCGGCGACATGCCATATGTTCTTGGTCTAACCGGCTCGATCGGGATGGGAAAATCCACCACGGCGGAAATGTTTCGCAACCTATGCGTGCCCGTCTGGGACGCGGACGCGGCCGTTCACAGGATGTATGCGAAAAACGGAGCGGCGGTTGGCGGCATTGGTCGCATTTGTCCGCCGGCCGTTTTGAATGGCGCGGTTGACCGGCAGGTTCTGCGCGACTGGGTGGCAGCCGACAATGCGGCGATTGGCCGGATCGAGGCCGTCGTTCACCCGCTGGTCGCGATGGATCGGAAAGAGTTTCTGGCAACCGAACGGACCGCTGGAACCACGCTGGTCGTCCTCGACATCCCGTTGCTTTTTGAAACGGGCGGCGATCAGGTGGTGGATGCCGTCGCCGTCGTTTCCGCTCCGATTGACGTGCAGACGGAACGGGTTCTCTCGCGACCGGGCATGACGCGGGAGTTGTTTGACCAGATACGGACAAGCCAGATGCCCGACGAAGAAAAGCGCAAAAGGGCGGATTACGTGATAGAGTCCGTAACGCTTGCAACCGCGCGGTCGCAGGTGGAACATCTGGTGACAGACCTGAAAGAGAGGCTGGAAAATCATGCGTGAGATCGTGCTCGACACAGAAACAACGGGCTTTGATCCGGCAACAGGCGACAGGATCGTCGAAATCGGCGCGGTGGAGCTGGTCAACCACATGGCCACGGGTGAAGTTTACCACCAGTACATCAATCCAGAACGCGAAATGCCCGAAGGTGCCTTTTCCGTGCACGGGTTGAGCGACCGGTTTTTATCGGACAAACCTGTTTTCAAAACGATCGCGCAGGACTTTCTTGGTTTTATCGGGTCTTCGAAACTGGTCATTCACAACGCCAGTTTCGACATGAAATTTCTGAACGCGGAATTGGGATGGTTGGAAATGCCACTGCTGCCCATGGATCAGGCGATCGACACGCTTGAGATTGCGCGCAAGAAATTTCCGGGCGCTCAAAACTCGCTCGATGCGCTTTGTCGGCGCTTCTCGGTCGATAATTCAGGGCGTGAAAAACACGGAGCACTTCTGGATTCCGAACTGCTGGCCGAGGTTTATCTGGAACTCGTCGGGGGCCGGCAGCCTGATTTCGGACTGGAGGACGCGACACAGTCGATCACGCAGGACGATTCGCAAGGCGGTCAGGGCTGGAAACCGACGGCGCGAAAGACCCCGCTTGCATCGCGCCTTTCTGAATCCGAGATAAAAGCCCATGGAAAATTTGTCGCGACCCTGGGCGAGTCCCCCCTCTGGTCACGATTCGGCAAACCCTGAGAACGGTCAGGAAACCGGCTTGCCGGCTTTCTCGGCTTCGGCGCGGCGGGTGATTTCCTGACGGTAAAGCGCCATGAAATCGATGTTTTCAAGATTGAGCGGCGGATAACCGCCATCGCGGGTGATATCGCTGACGATCCGGCGAAGATAAGGGAACGTCATGCGCGGGCATTCGATCAGCAGGAATGGGTGCAACTGATCGTCCGGAACGTTCTCGATATGGAAAACACCGGAATATTCGACCTCCAGGATAAAGAGAACGTCGTTCGCTTCCTTGCTCTTGGACTCGATGTTCAACTTGATTATGACTTCGAAATTCCCGTCGCTTTCGCGCTTTCGCGCGTCAAGATTGACCTGAACCTGAATGTCGGGCTGAAGATTGCCGCCCACACCCTTTTGCGCCGCCACGTTTTCAAAGGACATGTCGCGAATATATTGCGCGACGATTTGCAGACGGGGGGTCGCGGGTTCGGCCGGCTTGTTTTCTGTCGGGGTTTCGTCAGCCATGAAAGGTTCCTCTGTCGTGTCTGTGTTTTCGGCATGGTTATCAGGTCGCCCGTCGGACCACAATCAAAGATATAGACGTGCTTTCAATGGTTTGACCAGCCGGACGGCTTATCCGGAGGCGTTTCGGGCACGTCGTCCAAAATCGAGTATTCCCCGTCGATCGTCTGATCGCCGGATCCGGGTTGCTGTCCGGTCGCCGTTCCCTGCGATCCAAAGGAAATCCCGCCCGACACCAGCCGGGTCGCGGCCCATTTGATGATCACCCGCCGGACCGGGGGCACCAGCAGCAGAAAACCGACCGTGTCGGTAAAAAAACCGGGCGTGAGCAGCAAGACCCCGGCGACAAGGATCATCGCGCCCTGCACCATCGGATCTGCGGGGTTGCCACCGTCGGTCAGTGTGGACTGAAGGCGGTTGAGTGTCATCAGACCCTGCCTGCGCATCAGCGTCGTTCCCGCCAGCGCCGTAAGAATGACGATTGCCAGCGTTGGCCACAGGCCGATAGCCCCGCCGACCTGTATGAACAGGGATATTTCCAGTATTGGCACCGCCACAAACGCCAGAAACAACCACATCGCGAAAACCTCATCTCAACTTCGTTGCAGGTGTGGTAGACTTGACCACGACCCTGACATACATATGTGCAAATCAGTCCGGATACCAAGGCCCGGATACATAATTCGGAAGGCCGACACATGAGTTCCTCGCTTATTCAACTGCTTGTCCTGGCCGGGATCGCGCTGTTCTTGATCCTGCGCCTTCGTAACGTGTTGGGGACGCGACAGGGGTTCGAGCGCCCGCCGCTTGTCAACGGGGCGGATACCAAAAAAGTGCCGAAAATACGCGATTTCGAAGTTATCGAAGGCGGTGTTGATCTGGATATCGCCGACCATGTCGATGTGAACAGCAAAATCGGCAAGACGCTGAAGGCGATGAAATCGGCCGAGCCGGAATTCAGCTTGAATGAGTTTCTGGGGGGCGCGAGCGGCGCTTATGAAATGATCCTGATGGCTTTTGAAAATGGTAATGTTGAAACGCTGCGGCAGTTTTTGTCAGCGGATGTTCTAACAAGTTTTACCAGCGTCGTGGAAAACCGTGAGGCCGAGGGCATGATAATCGACGCCAAGTTCGTTGGCGTGCGGGAAATGAAGCTGACCGGGGCGACCTTTGATACCGCGACCAAGGAGGGCGAGATCACCCTAAAATTCGTGGGCGAACTGACGTCGGTCGTGCGCGACCGCGCGGGTGAGATTGTCGAAGGCAAACCGGATGAAATCAAACGACAAAAAGATGTCTGGACGTTTGCGCGTGTGATGGGCAGCGACGATCCGAACTGGAAACTCGTCGCCACGGGCGGGTGATGGTCCCCAACAGAGCAAATCCAATCCAGTTGAATTCAGCCCTCGGCCCGAATGCGTCTGCAAAACCAGATGCTGCCTCGGGCCGGGGGGGGACTGTGCGAACCCGGATGGATTGGTTTGGCTCTGGAATCGCGGCTTTTCTGTTTGCCGCCGTCGTCGGATTTTTTTGCCTTGCGACCGATGCCCGGGCCGAGAACCGCGAAATCGGGTTTGGTCAACTCTTGGGCTGGGCCACCGACGATCATCAGGCCGCGCTGGATGCGTTTCTTGTGTCATGCAAGGATATCAACGCGGTGGACTGGCGGGCTCTTTGCCGGATGGCGGAAACCCACCCCGATGCCCGCACGTTCTTTGAGACGTTTTTCACCCCAGTGGTGGTGCGGGACGAAAAAACGGCCCTGTTCACGGGGTATTTCGAACCGGTTCTGAGCGGTTCACGCCAGCGGACCGAACAATTCCGTTATCCGATCTATCGCCGCCCCAAGGGGTTGAGGGCGGCCGATCCGAACCTGACCCGCGCGGGCATCGACAGGGGTGCTCTTGCGGGCAAGGGGCTGGAAATCGCGTATGTCGATGATCCCGTCGCCGCCTATTACCTGCATATTCAGGGATCGGGTCGCATCGTGTTGCCGGATGGACAGTCAATTCGCGTGGGATACGCGGGGGAAAACGGGCATGTCTATCGCTCGGCCGCGGCAGAGTTGGTGCGACGCGGCGAAATCAACTTTGCCTCCGCATCGATCGAAGGCATCAAGGCCTGGTTTGCAAGAAACCCGGTGCGCGGCCGGGTGGCGCTGCAACACAACGCCTCGTTCGTATTCTTTCGCGAACTGGAACAATTGCCATCGGACTCCGGCCCGCACGGGGCGCTGGATTTACCGCTGACGACGAAACGCTCCATTGCGGTTGATCCGAAATTCACCCAGATGGGCGCACCCGTCTGGATCGAAAAGGGCGGCCGCGATGCACTGCGGCGTCTGATGGTCGCCCAAGACGTTGGTTCCGTCATCAAGGGACCGCAACGCGCGGATATCTTTTTTGGCACTGGCGACGCGGCCGGTCGACTGGCGGGCCAGACCCGCGATGGCGGGCGGATGGTCGTTCTTGTGCCGATACCCGTTGCAAGACGCCTTTTGCCCGGGGGTTGAATGTATGACCGGGAGCTTTCGAAAAAAGAGGGCGCTCAGCGCTGAGGAACGCGCGCTTTGGCGCAAGGTAGCGGAGTCTGTCAACCGCCAATCCCCGCCGGAGCCAAACGAACCGGCGCTAAGGCAAGTGCCGGTGATCAGGCCAGCGCCGGCGCCCATGCGGATCCAGCCGTTTCGTGTGGGACAAAAGGCGGACCTGAAAAACGGGATAGCCGGCGCGACGGTCAATCGCGGCGCTCTGCCCGGCGCGCGCGGTGAAATGGACAGACGCAGCTTTGAGAAGTTGCGAAAGGGAAAGCTGAAAATCGAGGCAAGGATAGATCTTCACGGCATGACGGTCGCACAGGCCGGGCCGACACTGTCGCGTTTCGTGATGGACTCTGCCGCAAGGGAACGTCGCGTTCTGCTGGTCATTACCGGCAAGGGACGCCCGCGGGACGCGTTTGACATGTTACCACATCAACGGGGGATTCTGCGCCGGCAAGTGCCCATATGGCTGACGACGCCACCCCTGTCGCACCACATTTTGCAGGTCACCGAAGCGCATGCGAAACATGGCGGGGGCGGGGCGTATTACGTCTACCTCAGGCGGCGGCGCTGACGGGCAGCGACTGCGCGGCGCGGCGCATGGCCACATGGGTCAGCAGGCAGGCAAACAGGATATAACCCGCGTAGGCCACCATCTGATCCTGAAACGGAATTCCCAGATCGATCAGCGCACCGGTGACGCCCGGTCCCAGTGCGGAACCCAGAACCATCAGCGATGTTGCCAGCGATTTGACCGCGCCCAAATGCCGGGTGCCGTAAAACTCGGGCCAGAACGCGCCGAAAAGCGTTGCGCCGCCTCCCTGCATTAAGCCCATCAACACAAAACCGACGGCGGCGGAATACAGGCTTTCGCCCAAACCAAAGGAAAGATACGCCAGCGCCATCGGGACCTGAAACCATGCGATCAGGCGACGACAACCGAACCGGTCAATCGCAAGCCCATAGGCAAACATCGCACCGATCGTGGTCAGCGTATAAAACGGAAACAGAGCGACAAAATGGGCATGTTCCCAGCCTTTAGTCTGGCTCAGGTGAACTTGCTGGAAGAAGAGCGCCGTGCTGAATATCCCCGGCGCGGTCATGGTTGGCACGACCATCCAGAACAGCCAGTGGCGCAGTGTCTCGCCTCGGGTCCAGTGACGATCGCTCATTCCGGCCACGCTGTCATGGGCCGCGATGGACTGAGGCGTTCGTTCCCTGGTCAAAAGACCCAGCAGCAGCGGAATGAGCGAAATGGAAAGCAGAGCCGCGATCACCCACAACATGCGCCACGGAAGGATTCCCAGCAGGAACACGAACAAGATGGGCAGCAACGCTTCACCCGCTGAAAAACCAAGCGTCGATATGGCCAGGGCCTTTCCGCGAGCGGCCGAAAACCATCTTGCAACGGCAACCACCGCGATGTGGGACATCATTCCCTGCCCGGCAAATCGCAGCGCGAAAATGGCGATCGGCAACATCCAGACGCCCTGAACATTGGCCATCAACAGACAGGCCAGCGCCAACAGAACCAAAACCACCGACGCCAGTGTGCGTGCGCGAAACCTGTCCGACAGAATGCCGCCATAGAGCATGACAATGGCCGAGGCGGTCGTTCCCGCTGAATAGACCCCGCCCCATTCTCCATCGGTCAGGCTGAACTCGCCCATGATCTTCCCGGCAAACACCGAGATAAAGAACGTCTGCCCAAACGATGACCCGAGCGAAATCAACCCGCCAGCCAGCAGCCAGCGCCTGTTCGATAAAATGAAATCAAGCCAATGCATTGGCCGATCATGCGGTGGAAATGCCCGACCCGCCACGTCAAAACCGTCATCCCGGATGTTTTTTTCCGATTGCCGGGGTCTTTGACGTTGGACGGTGTCGATCCGTCGGGAAACCGCTTAGGCGGCCTTGTCAGAAAAAGCCATGTCAAGGTCAATGTCCGGATAGGCCGCGGCCAGTTCCCCGGCTT
>CAYXNM010000003.1:0-1423 GCA_964466385.1 uncultured Rhodobacter sp.
TCCGACAGCGTGACAAATCCGAATTGTGCCGAGGACCAGATCACCAACTCCTCGGCCATGCGCGACAGATGGGTTGCGGCAATCGAAGACGCTGACAGGAATTCAAGCGCGAAATCCCGGTCGCTGACGGCATCAAGCGAATTTGCCGCCGGGGTCGAAAACCCCAGCGTCGTCGCCGTCATCTGCCGATCGATGGGAAACGAGGTTCCCGCCAGCGCCGCAGCCCCAAGGGGCGACGTATTCATCCGCGCACGGGCATCCATAAACCGCCCGCGGTCGCGGGAAAACATCTCGACATAGGCCAGCATGTGATGTCCGAACGTCACGGGCTGTGCGACTTGCAGGTGGGTGAAGCCGGGCATGACCACATCCGCCGTATCCTCGGCCTGCGTCACCAATGCACGCATGAGCGCAGACAAGGCCTTGGCCGTTGCATCCATCTGATCACGCACCCAAAGTTTGAAATCCGTCGCCACCTGATCGTTGCGCGAACGCGCGGTGTGCAAGCGTCCGGCAGGTTCGCCAATCAGCTCTGCCAGACGGGCCTCGACATTCATGTGAATGTCCTCGAGTGCCGCGGAATACTGAAATTTCCCGCTATCGATTTCTGACAAGACCGTGAGCAGGCCTTCCCTGATCGCACGCGCATCATTATCAGTGATGATACCACAGGCAGCCAACATTGCCGCATGGGCGCGCGAACCTTCAATGTCTTGTCGGGCCAGACGCTGATCAAATCCGATGGACGCGTTGATCGCTTCCATGATCGCATCGGGCCCGGACTGAAAGCGACCGCCCCACATAGCGTTTGATGTTTTCTTGTCTGACATTTATGCGCTCTCTGACCGAAGGAGACCCGAATGAGCCGAGCCATGCAAACCCTTTTCGCGATGCTATACGTTGCCTTTGCAGCCCTTGCAAACCCGGTTACAGCCGCACCCCTTGACCGGCAGACCATGCTTGACCTTCGACAGGGGGAAATGCGCAAGCTGGATGTTTATAGGATTCCGATCGATCTGCCAGTCTATGGCCTGTTGGATATGAACGAGAACGACCGGTCGCTGGATGAATTCAAGGGCAAATACGTGTTGCTGAATTTTTGGGCCACATGGTGTGCGCCATGCCGCAAGGAAATGCCGTCGCTGAATGCCCTGCAACAGGATCTCGGCAGCGACACGTTTGCCGTTGTCCCGATCGCCACCGGGCGGAACCCGGTACCGGCCATCAAAAAGTTCTTTGGTGAAGAGGAAATCTCGACGCTGGAAACGCTGCGCGACCCCTCCCAGCAACTCGGCTCAATCATGGGCATTTTCGGCCTGCCGGTTACACTGATCCTGAACCCACAAGGGCAGGAAATCGCGCGCATGCGTGGCGATGCCGACTGGCACAGCCAAGACGCGGTCGCTTACCTGAAGGCGGTCAT
>CAYXNM010000003.1:1523-41241 GCA_964466385.1 uncultured Rhodobacter sp.
GTGGCGATGCCGACTGGCACAGCCAAGACGCGGTCGCTTACCTGAAGGCGGTCATCGCCGGGACTGACGACTAAGGGCGGGGGGCTAAGGGCGGGGGGCTAAGGTTTGGCCTCTTATTCATTGACTTTCGTGTAGCGCGGGCAGGTCACCAGATGATCGTTGACCATCCCGACCGCTTGCATGAAAGCATATACGATCGTCGGGCCGCAAAATTTGAACCCTTCGGATTTGAGGTCCTTTGATATTTGCCTGGACAGGTCGGTCGAGGCCGGGATGTCCG
Organism: uncultured Rhodobacter sp.; assembly: GCA_964466385.1. Taxonomy (GTDB): domain Bacteria; phylum Pseudomonadota; class Alphaproteobacteria; order Rhodobacterales; family Rhodobacteraceae; genus UBA5972. Next base: position 1,804 of record CAYXNM010000003.1, read on the forward strand.
CAAGTGTTCTGAACCCGTTCCTGACGGGCTGACCATCGACATAGCGCCAAAGGAACCTGTCAAACCCCTCGCGCGCGTCGATGATCTGCCATGCGCGAGCGTTGGAGATCGTGGCCTCGATCTTTCCTCGATGCCGGACGATACCTGCATTCGCCAGCAATCGTTCAACGTCATCCGGGCCGTACCGCGCGACAATGTCGGGATCAAACCCGTCAAACGCCACCCTGAACGCGTCACGTTTCTTCAGGATCGTGATCCAGCTCAGACCTGCCTGAAAACCGTCGAGAATCAGCTTTTCCCACAGCGCGCGACTGTTGCGTTCGGGCACGCCCCACTCGTGATCATGGTAGTCCGTGTAAATCTTTTCGGTTCCGCTCCACCCGCATCTTTCTCCCATTTTCCGTTCCTGTTCAGCATGTTAACGTTGTCTTTCCTACTTTAGCAAAAAAGGAACAAAATGAGAATATTTACTTTTCCTTCATGAATTTGTTCTCAATTCGGCAGGGCGAGAACGAAAGAGCGGACCATGACACAGCTATCGGCAACAATCGGCGGGGGAGAGTTGGACAGCCCATTGGCATTCGCGTCAGGCCAGCGGGATCGGAATATGCACCAAACGATAGAAACAGCGGTACGCAACCGCGACGTCATGTTGGCTTTTCAGCCGGTTGTCAGCGCGAAAAACCCAGGCAGCCCGGCCTTTTACGAAGGCCTGATCCGAATCCTGGACGAAGACCACAATATCCTGCCAGCCGGTGAATTCATGCCCTTGGCTGAAACGCGTGAAGTGGGCAGGATGATCGACTGCCTGGCCCTTGAACAGGGGCTGAACGCGCTTGCCGAACAACCGGCCTTGCGACTGGCCATCAACATGTCCGCACGCAGCATCGGCTATCCCCGCTGGATGGAAGTCCTGAACAAGGGATTGGCGCGGGACGGAACGATCGCCGAGCGGCTGATCCTGGAAATCACCGAATCATCGGCGATGATCATGCCGGAACTCGTCACGGTCTTCATGGAAGATCTGCATAAACGCGGAATCAGCTTTGCGCTCGACGATTTTGGCGCGGGGTACACGGCGTTTCGGTACCTCAAGGAGTTTTATTTTGACATCATCAAGATCGACGGCCAGTTCGTGCGAAATATTCACCAGGACTCAAACAACCAGGTTCTGATGGCGGCGCTGGTCTCGATCGGAAAACATTTTGACATGGTCACGGTGGCCGAAGCAGTCGAAAAACCGCAGGAGGCGGCGTTCTTGCAGGATGCCGGGCTCGACTGCCTTCAGGGTTATTATTTCGGCATGCCGACCACAATGCCGGACTGGCTGGAGAAGGACCAGAAACGCGCCGCATCCTAGCGGATCGAACGCGACATTCGTGTCCCTCGGCAAGCGCTATACATTTCGCCAAGCAGCTCAAATGTCGTGATCATTTGATCCGTAAAACAATATTTCAGTGAATCGAACCGCAGGATTCGATCCACGAGGGCGTAGACCCGGGGAAACGCTGAACAATATCCCCATGGGCATGTAAAAAAGCACGCCTCTACTGGCCCAAGCGTGGGGCTGTCATTTCCGCTGCATCCCTGCCGATTCAAAACCTCCCCAGACCTTTCAAGCAAAAGAGGGTTGCCCTGGGTCTTTGACGGTCGGGCAAACGCAACCAAAGACCCGGTCCGCCCGTCCAGCGAATATGCCGCAGCGGCATTGCCGTCCGGGGACATTCGTCACGCAATTTACTTTTAATTCATTTTATTGTTGCGCAATAAATGAAAGTATACTATCGCAACTTCGCAATATTACTGCGTGAACGATTGTTCTGGCCCTCCGGTCGCGAACAATTATGCTGCGGTGCAGAAACGAATCTGTTTCTCGAAAATGGAAAGGAAAAAAAGTGACAAACGTCGTCATCGCATCGGCCGCGCGCACCGCCGTCGGCAGTTTTAACGGTTCTTTTGTAAACACACCCGCTCATGATCTGGGAGCCAGCGTCCTTCGCGCGGTTGTCGCGCGCGCGGGGATTGAAAAGGACGAAGTTTCCGAAACCATCATGGGGCAGGTATTGTCAGCGGGTCAGGGACAAAACCCCGCACGCCAGGCCCATATCAACGCCGGACTGCCAATCGAAAGCGCCGCCTGGGGCGTCAATCAGGTCTGCGGTTCGGGGCTGCGCGCGGTCGCGCTTGGAGCGCAACACATTCAATTGGGAGACGCCGACATCGTCGCGGCGGGTGGTCAGGAAAACATGAGCATGTCCCCCCATGTCGCAAACCTGCGCCCCGGACAGAAAATGGGCGACCTCAAATTCATCGATTCGATGATCCGCGACGGTCTTTGGGACGCTTTCAACGGCTACCATATGGGCACAACCGCCGAAAATGTCGCAAACCAGTGGCAGATTTCCCGTGATATGCAGGACGAATTCGCCGTCGCTTCGCAAAACAAGGCCGAGGCGGCCCAAAAGGCCGGTAAATTCGCCGACGAAATCAACGCCTTTACCGTCAAGACCCGCAAGGGTGAAACCGTCGTGGATCAGGATGAATACATCCGTTACGGCGCCACCATGGAGGCGATGCAAAAACTTCGCCCGGCTTTTGACCGCGAAGGTTCCGTGACGGCGGCCAACGCGTCCGGCCTCAACGACGGTGCTGCGGCCACGCTCCTCATGAGTGCTGACAACGCAGAACAACGCGGGATCAGCCCGCTTGCGCGAATCGCATCCTATGCGACCGCCGGTGTGGACCCATCGATCATGGGCGTCGGCCCGGTCAGCGCCTCGCGCCGCGCGCTTGAAAAGGCGGGCTGGACCGTGGGCGATCTTGATCTTGTCGAGGCGAACGAGGCATTCGCCGCGCAGGCCTGCGCTGTCAACAAGGACATGGGCTGGGATCCAAGCATCGTGAACGTGAACGGCGGGGCCATCGCGATAGGCCATCCGATCGGCGCTTCGGGTTGCCGAATTCTCAACACGCTGCTGTTTGAAATGCAGCGGCGCGATGCCAAACGGGGCCTTGCAACACTGTGCATCGGCGGCGGCATGGGTGTCGCCATGTGTATCGAACGGGACTGAATAACCTGAAGACAGAACGAACCGGAAAGGGTCGCAATGGTGCGGCCCTTTCAAAAACACCGGCGGTGTCGCCGAAAAAAGAGGGATAATCATGGGAAGAGTCGCACTGGTCACCGGCGGAACACGGGGAATTGGCAGCGCAATCGCAAGAAAACTTGCGGCCCAGGGGTATGTTGTGGCGGCCAATTACGCAGGAAACGACGAGGCAGCGGCGGCTTTTACCACGGAAACGGGCATTCCGACATTCAAATGGTCGGTCGCCGATTACGACGCCTGCGTCCAGGGCATCGCCAGGGTCGAGGCCGACCTGGGGCCAATCGAAATCCTGGTCAACAATGCCGGGATCACGCGCGACGGGATGTTTCACAAAATGACGCGCGAACAATGGGACGAGGTCATGGGCACAAATCTGGACGGGCTCTTCAATATGACGCACCCGGTTTGGAACGGCATGCGCGCACGATCGTTTGGCCGAGTCATCAACATTTCCTCGATCAACGGCCAAAAGGGTCAGATGGGTCAGGCGAATTATTCGGCCGCCAAGGCCGGCGACCTGGGTTTCACGAAAGCGCTGGCGCAGGAAGGTGCCTTCAAGGGCATTACCGTGAACGCGGTTTGCCCGGGTTACATCGCAACCGACATGGTCATGGCCGTTCCCGAAAAAGTGCGTCAAAGCATCGTTGCCCAGATCCCCGTCGGTCGCTTGGGCGAGCCGGAGGAGATCGCCAATTGCGTGGCTTTCCTGGCATCCGACGACGCGGGGTTCATCACGGGATCGACGCTGACGGCCAACGGCGGTCAATTCGTGGTGTGATCGGATCTCCGGCGCGGCACCGACGTGAACAGATCGGTGTCGCCGGTCCGGGTCCGCGCGTCGCGGGATCGTCTGAACTGCAAATCCCCGGCCGGTCGGTCAGGCCATCTGCATACGCTCGATTTCTTCTTTAAGTTTGAGCTTTCTTTTCTTCATTTCACCGATTTCCAGATCATTCCGTCCGGGGCTTCGCTGTGCGTCCTCGACTTTTCTGGAGAGTGTTTCGTGTTTTTTCTGGAGTTCCTGAAGACGTGAACTCAAGCTCATGCTGTTCTCCTCATTTATTTCGCGTTTGTTGTGAAACCAGTGCACCACACAATGCGAGTCGTGTCACCATTTCTTCACGGCAATTTTGCCGCAGTTTTTCGAAACGCAAGGTCCGGATTTGCTCCACGTTCAGATTTTATGCGTGGATTCAAAAGGTTCATCTGGCTCGTGCAGCCCCCTGCCGCAATCAGGAAGAGGCCCACCAAAACCACCCAATCGGGTGTTTCGCCAAACAATAATGCGCCGATCACGACGGCGGCGACCAGATTGAAATAGAAAAAGGGGGCCAGAACGGTTGATTCGGCGCGCTGATAGGCCGCGACCGTCAGGAAATGCGTAGCGGCCGTGACAAGGCCAAGACCGACAGCGGGCACAAGCAGCGACACGTGCAAACCCCGCAGATTGAAGACCGCGAACGGAAACAACATTGCCGCCCCCATGAGACACTGAATGGCCAGGGCGGACACGCTGCTGGAATACGCCGGCGCGGTCCGGGTCAGGGCCAGAAACGTTCCCAGCAATCCCCCTCCGGCCAAGGCGACAACGACCCCCGTTTCAATCCCGGCATCGGGCCTGAGAATAACAAGCGCGCCGCCAAAACTGAGCGCCGCGCCAAGCACGCGCGAAACCGTCAATGGTTCGCGAAAGACAAATCCCGAGATCAGCATGGCCACGATCGGGGCGATCAGAAACCCCCCGACAGCACTTGCAAGCGGCGCCATCGAAAGCGAGACGACCAGCAACAGCATGGCCCCCATGACCAGCGCGGTTCGAACGATCAAGCCAAACCGGTTTTCCCGCGGAAAATCAACGGATTGACCAGAAACCACCAGCAAGAATAGCGCGATCAATCCGGCGGTCAGGTAGCGCAGGAAGACGATGAAAACCGGTGCCTGCGACAACGTCAACTGTTTGGAGAGCGCGTCCCCGAAAGGTGTCAGGGACATGGACAACAGAATGAGGAAGATGCCGTTTTGCATGCGTGCGCCAGATCATCCACGGGCGGAATAGCTCTTGGATATTTCAGTCTTGGATTGTAACCATTAACAAAGGGTTAACGATCCGCCGGTCGCTCAGAACGGCAGTGGCTGCCCGCCGCGCAATATCCCTTCCACGATGCGCGTATAGCTTTCGCCGTCGCGAAGGTGGGACGCGCCCCGGTGAATAACCAGCGGGGCGTGCAGCAGGCCCGGTCCCTTGCTGCCTTTTCTGGCGCGCAGAATGACGCGCCCTGCGGGCCGTCCCGTGCGCGGAGATAAGGGTTTGATCGCAAGATTGCCAACGCGCGCGTCGCATTCCGCCAGAAGAGCAGGCAGACGGCCCGCCAGATGAATGACACTAAGTACGCCACCGGGACAAAGGCGCCGGATACCGGTATCGATCCAGTCAGCCAGCGAGGTTTCCTCGTGCATGGCGGTGTCGCGCCCGGTCTCTGACGCTCCGGTGCCGCGGAATTGTTCAAAATAGGGTGGATTCACAATTACATGGTCAAAGGTGCGCGATCGTATTGCCATTGGTAATGTCCGGATATCTGCGTTGACCACATCAAACGCGATCCCGTTGTCCCGACCATTGCGAACGGCAAGCTCGGCGTAGTCCGCCTGCAGTTCAACACCCGTCAGTTCCAGCCCCGGCACCCTTGCGCCAAGGCAAAGCGATGCAACACCGGCACCGCAGCCAAGTTCCAGAACCGTCTGACCCCGTTCAGCGGGCACGCTTGCCGCAAGAAAAACCGGGTCGGTCGCCGCCCGGTAACCCGATTTGGGCTGGCAAACCGTTATTTGCCCGCCCAGGAATCCGTCACGGGTCAAACCGTCGTCTGGAAAACTCATCTCTCGGGCAACTCGATATCGTTGTCTTTCAGGATCGCACTCGCACGAAACAGGTTGCGGTCCGCAACCATCAGGCGGCGCGGCATAATGCCGATCGACCCTTCAAGCACGCTCATGTGGACGTCCAATTCAAAGCAGTCTATACCCTCACCGCGCAACAGCGCCTGGGCAAAGGCAAGAATGGTCGGATCGTTGGTACGCAGAAGCTCTTTCATGTTGCGAACTAAACGACAGGCGGTCAGACTTGTCGAGGGTGATAAGGATCCGGACCATGGATGAGGTCTCAACCAGAACGAAACCGCATGAACAGCTTGCCGCGTTGCTGGATCGCGAAATGGCCAGCGTCGATGGGCTGATCCGCGACCGGATGGCGTCGGAAAACGCACCGCGCATCCCCGAAGTGACCGCCCATCTGGTCGAGGCAGGCGGTAAACGCCTGCGCCCGCTTCTGACATTGGCCAGTGCGGCTCTTTGTGGCTATCAGGGCCCCTTCGCAGTGCATCTGGCCGCAACGGTCGAGTTCATTCACACGGCGACCTTGCTTCACGACGACGTTGTTGACGAAAGCAGCCAGCGACGCGGTCGCCCGACGGCGAACCTGATGTGGGACAATAAATCATCGGTTCTGGTGGGTGATTACCTGTTTTCGCGTGCGTTCCAGTTGATGGTCGAGACCGGGTCGCTGCGGGTTCTGGACATACTGGCCAACGCCTCGGCCACGATTGCCGAAGGCGAGGTTCTGCAACTGACCGCGGCACAGGACATAAGCACGGACGAAGCGACTTACCTCAAAGTCGTCAGGGGCAAGACGGCCGCGCTTTTCGCCGCCGCGACCGAAGTGGGCGGTGTGATCGCTCAGGCCGAACAACCCCATATAGAGGCGCTTCGCAATTACGGCGACGCCCTGGGGATCAGTTTTCAGATCGTGGACGATCTGTTGGATTACGGCGGGTTCAGCGCGACCCTTGGCAAAAATACCGGTGACGATTTTCGCGAAGGCAAGCTGACCCTGCCGGTGATCAAGGCCATTGCGCGGGGCACGCCCGACGAACGCGCGTTCTGGGCGCGCGTGATTGGCGAGGGCGACCAGCAAACGGGCGATCTGGAACATGCGATGGGGCTGATGAACGCCCACGGGACACTGAAAGAAACCCGCGCCGAGGCACATTTGTGGGCCGGGCGGGCGAAGGCCGAAATGCGGAGACTGCCGGACGGCGAAATACGCAACCTTTTGATAAATCTGGCAGATTACGTGGTTTCGCGCGTTTCCTGATCACCCAAGGTGGGTTTTCTGAACCCACCAGTTCGGGTGCATTTCGGCAATTCGCAATGCGGCGGATACCGCGGCCGCGTCGCTCTCGAACAACCCAAAACAGGTGGCACCAGAACCGGACATGCGTGCGACATGGCACCCCTCGCTGGCTTTCAGGTGGCCGATGATTTTGCCGATCTCAGGGATCATGGAAAGGGCCGCCCCGGTCAAGTCGTTGCGCTGGCGCGCAATATAGCCGATCCACTCCTTTGGCGAGGACCCGGAAGGAAACGTCGGCAACCCGGCATTTTCCTTGTTCCGCGTGGCATTGAAAACCGTGGCTGTTGGCAATTCCCGCCCCGGATTGACCAGAACCGCGATCAGGACCGGCATCTGCGGAACGGGGCTTAGTTTGTCGCCGATCCCCCGGGCGCGCGCGGCGTGTCCGGCCACGCAAACCGGAACATCCGCCCCAAGCCGCGCCTGCGCGCTGACGGGGGGCAAATCCTTTCCCCACAGCGACGCAAGGGCACAAAGCGCGGCGGCAGCGTCAGCAGACCCGCCGCCGATGCCCGAGGCCACGGGAAGGTTCTTGGTCAGCGCGATACGCGCGCCCTGATCAGACCCGAACAATCCTGCCGCCCGCAACACCAGATTATCGGACGCAAGGGGCAAATCGGCCGCGAACGGGCCATCGATGTCCAGCGAAACCTTGTCCGCCGACGCGACCTTCAGGCAGTCCGCGCAATCGGCAAAGCAGATGAGGCTGTCCAAAAGGTGAAAACCGTCCTTGCGCACACCAGTGATGTGAAGGGCCAGGTTGACCTTGGCCCGCGCGCGCAGTTTATTCATTGCTGGAGGCGGTCTCTGCCTCGAATTTCCGAACCTGATCCAGCCCAACTTCCAGCTTGCGGCGAATTCTTTCCGCGTCGTCTTTTTCGGGCTCAAAAGACAATGCACGCTTCCACTGAAACTCTGCCTCGAGCTTTCGCCCGACCATCCAGTAGGCGTCTCCCAGATGGTCGTTGATGATGGGATCCACCGGCAGCAATTCCACCGCGCGCTCCATTTGAGGCACCGAATCCTCGTATTTCCCGATCTGGAAAAGCACCCAGCCCAGCGAGTCCGTGATGTACCCGTCATTGGGTTGTCTTTTGACCGCAATCTCGATCATTTTCTGGGCTTCGTCCAGTTTCAGCCGTTTTTCCACCAACCCGTACCCAAGGTAGTTCAGCACCAGCGGCTGGTCCGGCGACAGTTTCAGGGCAAAGCGAAAATCTTCCTCGGCCTTGTCCCATTCACCGGCGCGCTCGCGGGTGATTCCGCGCGCGTAATACAAGAACCACTGTTGAGGCTGGGCTTCGGGCAACAATGCGATGGCTGAATTATAGGCAATCCTCGCCTCGGCAAATCTCGACTGCTGGCGCAACGAGTCCCCAAGCGACCTGAAAACCGACGGTATGTTGGGAAATGACTTTGCAAGGCTGCGCAGAACTTCGATCCCCGCATCGGGTTTCTGACCCGCGATCAGCGCTTCGGCACGGCCAATCTCGGCATTGTAATAGACCGGGCTGTCTTGTGGCACCTTATTGAAATTTATGCTGGCAAGGTCGTATTGACGCTGTTTTTTCAGCAAATCGGCGACGATCAGGATGGCATCGACCGAATTCGGTCGCAGCAGTTCCGCCATGCGTCCGTAAATGAGGGCAAACCGTTCGTTTTCCTCGCCGGACAGGACGGTTGCGAGTGTCAGGAATACCTCGGCCGAACCGTCGGTGGCGTTGTTCACCGCATTGAACGGCAAGGCGCGGCCCGCTTCGAGATCGGCGACGATCTGCGTCACTTCCGGATCGCCCGATGACCCAAGGGCTGATTTCGCCATGGCCAGCGCTTCGTCCGTACGCTCAAGCTGTGAAAGAATCTCGATATGCGCAACAAGGCTGCGTCGTCCGATCCGGATGGGTTTACCCGTATCACCCATCAGTTTTCGGTCAGCACCTTCAAAATCGCCCACCGAGGCCAACGCAAGTGCGTGGTGGTAATCGCTGAAGACTTTCATCGTGTCGCTGGACGCCATATCATCGAATTGCGTGGTGGCGTCGGACATCTGTCCCATGCCAAGGTAGATCCATCCGCGCAGCAAACCATCGAGCAGCGGGCTGAACTCGCCACCGTTTTCATAGACCGTGTTGGCCGCGGCGAAATCACCTTTTTGAATATCGTCAACAAGCAACAGCAGCTGTGCCAGTTGACCGTCGGCGCTGATCGCGTGCATCCTGTTTGCGACGGCCAGCGCCTTGTTCATCTGCCCTTCGCCCAGATAGGCCAGCAACAGGTTTTGCATGAGAGCCGCATTCTGAGGATCATCCGCCAGGGCGCGGGCGTAATAAAGCGCCGCCGACCTGTAGTCGTTGTCGTAATTCGCCTGCCCGGCCGCCAGGTAACTGCCGGCGAACCCTCCGGCCGTAGCCCGCGTTTCCGTCACCATGAGGGCCCCAGCCATCACGACGGTGGCAGCAATGATCCGTCCAATGCTCAAATTCACGCGTAAATTCTCCAATACTTTGTGCAACCAGCCAATGATTACGGCGCTGCGCCCGTGTTGGCAATGCACTGCACCGCCGGTTGCGCTAACACCCGCGCAAGTTATCGCGAGGTCACATATTCGGGTAATTCGGCCCCTCGCCACCCTGCGGCGTCGCCCAGGTGATATTCTGACTTGGATCCTTGATGTCGCAAGTCTTGCAATGGACGCAGTTCTGCGCGTTGATCTGGAACCGGGGTTCCGAACCGTCATCGTTGCGGATGATCTCGTAAACACCGGCGGGGCAATACCGTTGCGCGGGCTCGGCGTATTTCGGCAGATTGACGCGGATCGGAATGTCAGGGTCAGCCAGCCGCAAATGGCAAGGTTCGTCTTCGGCGTGGTTCGTGGCCGAAAAACTGACATTGGTCAGACGGTCGAACGACAGGACACCATCAGGTCTGGGATAGTCAAAATCCTTGTGACCCTCGGCCGGTTCGGTCGCCGCCGCATCGGTCTTGCCGTGCTTGAGCGTGCCCAGGGGATTCCAGCCCGTCAGGTTTGCTACCCACATGTCAAATCCGCCCAGCACGAGCGATGCCACCAGCCCGAATTTCGACCAGAGAGGTTTGACATTGCGCACCCGTTTCAGGTCTTTGGCCACCGGTCCTGTTCGCAGGTCCGTTTCGTAAGCATCCAGTTCGTCCCCGCTGCGTCCCCCGGCGATCGCCTCGATCGCGGCTTCGGCGGCGGCCTTGCCGCTGAACATCGCATTGTGATTGCCCTTGATGCGCGGGACGTTGACCAGACCGGCCGAACATCCCAGCAAAGCGCCGCCGGGGAAGACCACTTTGGGGATCGATTGCCACCCGCCTTCGGAAAGGGCGCGCGCGCCGTAAGCAACCCTTTTCCCGCCTTTAAGTAGCCTGGAGATCTCAGGGTGATGCTTGAAACGCTGAAACTCCATGTAAGGGAACAAATGCGGGTTCCTGTAGTTGAGGTGAACCACAAAGCCGACGTAAACCTGATTATTTTCAAGGTGATAGATAAAAGACCCGCCCCCGGCATTCTTACCCAGAGGCCAGCCCATCGTGTGTGTGACCGTCCCTTCGCAGTGGTTTTCGGGTTTCACTTCCCAAATCTCTTTCATGCCCAGCCCGAATTTCGGCACGTCCTTACCCGCGCCAAGATCGTATTTCGCAATCACTTCCTTTGACAGCGATCCTCGCACGCCCTCGGACAGGAAAACGTACTTTCCGTGAAGCTCCATCCCTGGTTCATAGGACGGTCCGGGGGTGCCGTCTTTCTGCAGGCCGAATTCGCCCGCGATGACGCCCTTGACCTCTCCATTCTCGCCAAAAACCAGTTCAGAGCACGCCATGCCGGGGAAAATCTCGACGCCCAGTTCCTCGGCCTGTTCGGCCATCCAGCGGCATACGTTCGCCATTGAAACGATGTATTTGCCATGGTTGTTCATCAAGGGGGGCATGGGGAAATTCGGAACGCGGATGGATCCCGCCTGCCCAAGGATCAGGAAATTGTCCTTTTTCACACCAACATTGATCGGGGCACCCTTTTCTTTCCAGTCAGGGATCAGCGCATCAAGGCCGGACGTGTCCAGAACGGCGCCCGACAGAATATGCGCCCCCACTTCGGACCCCTTTTCCAGCACGACGACATCCAGATCGGCATTCAGCTGTTTCAGCCGGATGGCGGCGGAAAGTCCGGCAGGGCCGGCACCGACAATGACCACATCGTAGGGCATCGATTCGCGTTCGATCTCGGGCATCTCTTCGTCCTTTTCCAGGGCCGGTTCGCCGGCGCACGGTTGGTTTGGGTTCGCGTTCTGCCTAACCCAAGCTTGCAGGAGCGGTCAATCGGAACGAAACGTCGCTTTGCGGTTTTGCGGGATGAAAAAAAGCGAACCGGGCGTCAGACGTTCAACGAGTCGTCTTCTGGCGGGATGACCCCCAGCCTGCGCCCAAACTCCAGGTATGAATGCTGGCGCCTGTCCTCAAGCTCGCGACGCACATCGGCGTGCTGGTCATAATCAAACGTCACGCCCGTTCCTTCGACGATCCGGTTCATCATGTTGAAAGCCGCCGTGACCTGAACGACTTCGTAAAGCGCGGTTTGCGACCAGCCGGCGTCAAGAACCGCGTCCACATCGGCCTGTGTCAGACGGCTGGGCAGGCTGTTGAGTTTCCTGACATATTTCAAGACAGGTTTCATTTTCGGGGCGATGTCCGCGTCGTCGATATCCCTTAGCAGAGAATCGACAAGACCCGGTCGCTGACCGAAAATCTCGGAATAGACCCGGTGCGAGCCATAGCAGAACGCGCACGCGTTGAGACCCGACACATAAGCGGCGATCAGTTCACGTTCGCCGATCGAAAGCGCGCCTTCGGTGCGCAGAATCCCTTCGAGCAGCACAAGCATTGGTCCGGCATTTTCCGGGAATTGTCGCATGACATCCGACAGGTGCGACTCCTGCGGCAACGAAGGGAATAAAGCCATCAGAACCCCCATTCCTATTTGGCCGTCCCCGCAAAGTTAGCCGACAATGGCGGGGTCCGCCAAGAAAATTCCTGTGAGCACCGGCGGGCAAAGGGAAATGCTTGCCCTTCAGGCCTTCAATTCCTATGTTCAGCGCTTGATGTCGGCCACCAAGGAAGCGCTGCTTAAGATGGAAAAGATCCCGGTCACACCCCGTGGCTTCAAAGCCATGGACGACGAACTGAAAACGCTGAAATCCGTCGAACGCCCCGCCGTCATCCGGGCGATTGCCGAAGCGCGCGAACATGGCGACTTGTCGGAAAATGCCGAATATCACGCAGCGCGCGAACAGCAAAGCCACATCGAGGGGCGGATCAAGGAACTGGAAGGCCTGATCAGCCTTGCCGACATCATTGATGTCGCGCGCCTGTCCGGTTCGGTCAAGTTCGGGGCAACGGTTGAACTGGTTGACGAGGACACGGACGAAGAAAAGACCTTTCAGATCGTGGGTGAACCCGAAGCGAATATCGAGCAGGGGCTTTTGAACATCAAAAGCCCGATTGCTCGGGCCTTGATCGGCAAAGAAGAAGGTGACAGTGTCGAGGTGAAGACGCCGGGGGGCACGAAAAGTTACGAGATTCTCAGCGTCAAATTTATCTGAACGAATGAATTCTCAAGGCTGCTAGGCAATGGAATCAGGCAAACCCGAAGCTCCGCTCGATCTGGGCATTTACGGCCGGCAAGTGCGAAACCGGGTCGAAATCTCTGATATCGTTGCGGCGGTTCTCAGCCTGGTCTGGGTCGCGATCGTGGCCGGTTTCTGGCTGGTCATCGGCATTTCGTCAAACGATGCCAATCCGGGGTTCAACCCCATGACATTCGTGATGACGATGGTCTCGATCCTGCTGCCGATCGGATTGATCTGGGTCGCAAGCGCAGGGGCGAAAACCGCGAAAGTCATGCGCGAGGAGGCGTCGCGCCTTCAGTCTTCGATCGACGCGATGCGACACGCCTATGTCACGCAACAGCAGACCGCCGGACAGAACGTGAAACCCTCGCTTGAGAAGGCGCTGGTGGAAATCGCGGAATCCCAAAAACAGACGGAAAGCGCCATCGCGACCTTTGCGTCGCGGCGCGAGGGGGCCCCTGAACCGCCCTCGACATCAAGGGCGGCCCTGGCGCGCAAGGAGACTGACAAGCACGCCGGACAGGCGTCGCTGGAACTGGGAACGCCCGCTTCGACCCTCCAGGATCCCATTTCGATTGCCGAGTTCATCCGCGCGATGAATTTTCCGGAAAATGAATCCGACACCGAGGGTTTTCGCACCTTGCGCCGTGCGCTCGATGACCGGGATATCGCCAAGATGATCCGCGCCTCGCAGGATATCCTGACGCTCTTGTCGCAAGATGGAATTTACATGGATGATCTGCGCCCTGACAGGCCGCGTTCGGAAACATGGCGGCGCTTTGCAAAGGGCGATCGCGGTCCGGCGGTTGCGGGTCTGGGCGGCATTCGCGACCGCTCGTGCCTTGCACTGGCGGGCGGGCGGATGAAACAGGATCCGGTGTTCCGTGATGCCGCGCATCATTTCCTGCGCCAGTTCGATACGGTTCTGGCGGATTTCGAAGCCAACGCGACCGATCAGGAACTGGCCGATATGGGCGAAACCCGCACAGCGCGCGCTTTCATGCTGCTGGGGCGCGTCGCGGGAACCTTCAACTAGACCAAAATCGTTTCAGATTGAATCAATCTGAAAAAGAATTTTGGTCCAGATCCAATGATTTGAGCAAAATCCTGGGATCAGACTGGTTCAATCTGATCCGTTTTTGCTCTAAAGCCCGAACGACGCGTAGGGAATGAAACGAACCGGGGTGCCGGGCCTGATCTCGGCCGCTGCGTCGCCCAGTTCCACCAGCCCCTCGGCCCATGAGAGACCGGCGATGCGTCCGGACCCTTCGGACGGATAAACCCCCGCACGCCCCTGTTCGTCGATACGTGCGCGCAGGTATTCCCGTCTTCCGGCCTTTTTGTCCTTTGAAAAGGCGGCCGGCACCGGAAACCCGCGCGGCCTCGTCCAGTTTTCGCCGGCAAGACGGCCCAATGCGGGGCGCGCGAAGATCAGGGCACACACGAACGCCGCCACGGGATTGCCGGGAAGGCCGAACACCGGAACCTTGTTCCACTGGCCAAGCGCCAGCGGTCGCCCCGGCTTGATCGCAATGCGCCACGTTGTCATCGCGCCTTCCTCGCGCAGGATCGCCGAAAGATGATCCTCGTCGCCCTCTGACGCGCCGCCTGAGGTCAGAATTGCATCGACCGATGCCGACGCGGTGTTCAGCCGTTCGCGCAAAAGGTTGCGGTCATCCCGGACATGTCCCAGATCGACGGCGCTGAATTGCCACCGCAGAAGCATTGCTTTCAGCAACGGTCTGTTGGCGTCGTAGGTCGTGTATGGCGAAGCGGTGGTGCCGGGGTCGGCGATCTCGTCCCCTGTGGACAATATTCCCACTCTGAGCGGACGAAAGACCGAGAGAGTGCCAACGCCCGTGGCGGCGAGCAAAGCAATGTTCTGCGGCGTCAGACGCGTGCCTTGCGCGACGATTTCGGCACCCTTGTAAACGTCTTCACCCGCGGCACGGGCGTTGGCGCCTTTCTTGATCCCGGTTCGAAACGCGACTTTGCCGGATGAAACCGAAACGTCCTCCTGCATGACAACGGTGTCAACGCCATCGGGAAGTGCAGCACCCGTCAAAATGCGAACCGCCTGTCCTTTGGACACATTTCCCCTGAATGGCGCCCCCGCCGCCGCACGGCCTTTGAGCAGGGACAATTCATGGGTATCGCCTGCCGGGGCTTCAAATCGAAACCCGTACCCGTCAATCGCCGAATTTGCCGTTGGCGGATTATCGCGCCGCGCCTTTTCGGCCCTGGCGGCGATTTTTCCGACGGCTTCGTCAAGACCGGCGTCCTCGTGTGCAACAACGGCGCAGAGGCGCGATCGCAACAGGTCCAGCGCCTGATCGACCGGTGTCCACGCCACCCCCTGGGGCAGGGCAAAACAATCGTTTTGGAGCGGAGGAGGTTTCATCGCGCCAACCCGGTCTGTTCAAGAACGAAATCCGCAATCCCAACGGTGTCGTCCAGCGCAAAGATCGGACAGTTCAGGTTTTCCGGCACAATGTCGCTGGCAACCGCCACCACGCTTGGATCGTTCTTGGAGATCAAAGGCTGCCCGGTCGCGCTGCGATGCGCCTCGATCTTGGCGTGGTCATCTCGTTTGTAACCTTCCACCAACACCAGGTCCACCGGGGCCATGCGCGCCAGCAATCCCGCCAGCGTGGGTTGGTCATCGTCACGGATTTCGTGCATCAACGCAAACCGCCCGCGCGAGGCCAAAACCACCTCGTGCGCCCCGGCGGCGCGGTGACGATAACTGTCCTTGCCCTTGCGATCCACATCAAAGCTGTGATGGGCGTGCTTGATGGTGGAGACGCGCAGACCCCGCTTGACGAGTTCCGCGACAAGGCGTTCCATCAATCCGGTCTTGCCGTTGTTCTTCCAGCCGATGACACCAAAGACTTTCACGTTTGTGCCGCCTTTTCCATTGCCGCCGCGTGGCGCAAGTCCTGAGGGGTGTTTACATTGAAGAACGAAACCGTCGGTCTTTCGTCAAATACCACCTGCCCCGACCGGGTGCTATCGGTAAACGCAACGACCTTTCGCACGTCGTTTGCCAGGGCCGCGCGCAGATCTTCGCGCAATCCCACACGCCACAGCCCGAATGTCGGTTGTCGCCGGATTTCGCATCCGCCATCGCAACTTGCCGCCAGGACCACGTCCAGGTTTTTCCGCGCGAACTCGTGCCAGAGACATGCCACCAGATCGCGCGGAAAGTAAGGGGTGTCCCCGGCAACCGTTACGATGGAGTCAAACCCCGCCAATCGGGCCCAGTCCATGCCCGCCAGCACACCCGCCAGCGGACCGGCAAAACCCTCGACCGGATCTTTCAAGACAGGAACCCCAAATGCCCCGAACCGCGTGGGATCCCCATTCGCGTTGATTACAAAAGTGTCGACTTGCGGTGAAAGGCGGTCAATCACATGGTCGATGAGCGTGCCGTTTCCCAACGCCGCGAGGGGTTTGTCGCCCCCGCCCATGCGGCGCGCCAGCCCGCCCGCCAGAATGACGCCGCAGATTTTGCCGGGTTTGCTCAACCTTCCGCCCTCGTGCGGGCATCGGTGTTTACATCGCGAATCAGGTTTTCTTCACCGCTCAGGCAATAAAAACGTTGCCCGCGCATGCGACCGATCAGGGTCAGGCCAACGCTTTGCGCCAGTTCCACACCCCACGCCGTGAACCCCGACCGCGAGACCAGCACCGGGATTCCCATCATGGCGGTCTTGATGACCATCTCGGACGTCAGACGCCCGGTGGTGTACAGGATCTTGTCGCTTGCCGGTGTTCGCGTTTCCATCATCCAGCCTGCAATCTTGTCGACCGCGTTGTGACGACCGACGTCTTCCATATAGACCAGAGGCCGGTCCCGGTGGCACAGCACCGTTCCGTGCAACGCCCCTGCGCTGAGGTAAAGACTGGGCGTTTGATTGATTTTGCGGGCAAGCGTGTAAAGCCATGACTGGTTGACGGGGACATCCGGCAGGGACACGTTTTCAAGCCCTTCCATCACGTCGCCAAAGACCGTGCCTACGGCGCACCCGCTGGTGCGTGTCCGCTTTTTCAGCTTTTCCTCGTAATCCGTGGTTTCCGAGGTTCGGACAACGACCGTTCCCGTCTCTTCGTCGAAATCAACGCCCGTGACGGCATCGGGCGACGTGATCATGCGCTGGTTTCGCAAGAACCCGAGGGCAAGGTATTCCGGATAGTCGCCAATGGTCATTGCCGTCACGATTTCCTGACTGTTGAGGAAAATCGTCAACGCGCGTTCCTCGATCACCGAAATCCCGGCCTTCGCGCCGTTTTCATCGGTGCCGCTGACCGCGCGCGTCAGGTCATCACGGCCCGTGTTCGGGGCGATCAGATATTCTGATATCAAAGCGCGATTTCCCAATGGACCCCCGTTCGATTTCGCCGTACGCATTGCGTTCAGTTCTATCTAAGGTTTCGATGTGCCCTTCACCAACCCCAAATCCGCCTACTGGTCAGGTTTTCGCGCGGGCAGCCCGTTTATTCTGGTCGTCATTCCGTTTGGAACACTGTTTGGAGTGATTTCCGTGGACGCGGGCCTGAACCTTGTCGAAACCATGACCATGACCGTTCTGGTCATTGCCGGGGCGGCGCAGTTCACGGCGCTGGCGCTGTTGCAGGACAATGCACCGACCTTCATCGTGCTTTTGACGGCGCTGGCGGTCAACCTGAGGATGGCGATGTATTCCGCGGCATTGGTGCCGCATGTGGGAAAGGCTCCGCTGGGAATGCGTGCGCTCATGTCCTATTTTCTGGTCGATCAGGTTTTTGCGGTGGCGGTCAGGCAATACGACCACGCACCGAACATGCCGCTGGCGCACAAAACGGCCTATTATTTCGGCTCGATCAGCCCGATCGTGCCGCTTTGGTACGTTTTTTCCTTTGTCGGTGCGGTCGTGGGCAAGGCCATTCCGCCGCAATATGCGCTCGATTTCGCGATTCCGATCTGTTTCATCGCGATCACCGCGCCCATGATGCGCAGCCTGCCGCATTTCGCGGCCGCGGTCGTTTCGGTGATTGCGGCCCTGTCGCTGGCATGGGTGCCTTACAATTTCGGCCTGATCATCGCGGCCATTCTGGCGATGATCACAGGTGTTCAGGTTGAAAACTGGCATATGCGGAGGGCGCGATGATCACCGACAAAGCCACGCTTTGGGTCGTCATCGCCCTGTTGGGCGTCGGGACGTATCTGATCCGCTTCTCGTTCCTGGGGCTGATTGGCGGGCGAAAACTGCCGGGCTGGGTCCTGCGGCATTTGCAGTATGTCGCGGTCGGCGTCATGCCCGCACTCATCGCTCCGCTCATCGTCTGGCCCGCGGCCACGGGGGGGACACCGGAACCCTCGCGGCTGCTGGCGGCCCTGCTGGCCTTTGCATTCGGCATCTGGCGCCAAAGCGTGGTTGGCGCGGTGGTGGCGGGGATGGCCACGCTTTACGCGGTGCAATACGTGCTCGGCTGAGCGCGAAGCACCTGGTCACGTGGCAGCAAAGTTCGTATCATAGAAATCAGGAAAAACGCGAGGGTCGGGCGCGAACCGGATTGCAGGCAATCCGGGGTGCAAAGGACATCAATGATGGGAACTTTGGCGGAAGGTAACTGGCGCGAATCTCCTAAAGCGGCAGGGCGGTTGTATTGCAGACCGTGCGCAGTGCGAACGAGGAATGCATCTGGGCGACCCCCGGCAGGCGCGCCAGATAGCGCCGGTGGATGCGGGCAAAATCATCGGTGTCCCGCGCCACGACTTTCAGTAAATAGTCCGCCGTTCCCGCCATCAGGTGGCATTCCAACACGTCCGGGACCAGAGAAATCTCTTTTTCAAACGCCTCCAGCAATTCATTGGCCTGTCCCGACAGTGTTATCTCGACAAAGACGGTTGAACGCCGGTGCAGTTCGCGCGCATTCAGAAGCGCGACATAGCCCGTGATCACCCGGTTTTTTTCCAGCCTTTGCACCCGGCGGTGACACGCCGAAGGGGACAGGTTGATATGTTCGGCCAGTTCGGCATTTGTCATGCGCCCGTGCTTTTGCAACACGCGCAGGATTCGCCGGTCTGTCTGGTCAATCTCCATATTTCGCACGTTCCTTGTTGAATATCGCCGAATAACAGGAATTTCTATCATGTTCTACCCCGTTTACCATGGAAATATGCAAGGCAATTTCCATCTTCCCGCCCCATATTGCCGCCGTCGAATGCATCAATCGTGGGAGAGTTCAAGATGCTGATCGGGTGCCCCAAGGAAATCAAGAATCAGGAATACAGGGTCGGCATGACCCCGATCGCAGCGCAGGAGGCGATTCATCACGGCCATGGCGTGGTGATTGAAACCAACGCCGGAGCAGGCTCGGGCTTTGACGATGACGCCTATTCCGCTGCAGGTGCGGAAATCGTCTCCACCGCCGAAGAAGTTTTTGAACGCGCCGAAATGATCGTCAAGGTCAAGGAACCACAGGCGGTTGAACGCAAACGTCTGCGCGCGGGCCAGATCCTGTTCACCTACCTTCACCTTGCCCCCGACCCGGATCAGACCCGCGACCTGCTGGAAAGCGGCGTTACGGCCATCGCCTATGAAACGGTGACAGATCGCGCAGGCGCTCTGCCCCTGCTTGCGCCCATGTCCGAGGTCGCTGGACGGCTTGCCCCGCAAGTGGGCAGCTGGACATTGCAAAAGGCAAACGGCGGGCGTGGCGTTCTGTTGGGAGGCGTCCCCGGCGTTGCCCCGGCCAAGGTCGCCGTCATCGGCGGCGGTGTCGTCGGCACCCATGCTGCGCGAGTTGCGGCAGGGATGGGCGCTGACGTGACCGTTCTGGATATGTCGATGCCGCGCATGCGCTACCTTGATGACGTTTTTGGCGGTCAGTTCAAGACGGCCTATGCCTCCAAGGGGAATACGGCTGCATTGGTTGCCGCCGCAGATCTTGTCGTCGGTGCCGTGCTGATCCCCGGTGCGGCCGCGCCCAAGCTGGTCAGCCGGGAAATGCTTTCCACGATGAAGCCGGGGGCTGCCCTTGTTGATGTGGCGATTGATCAGGGCGGATGCTTTGAAACGTCGCACGCCACGACCCATGACGACCCGATCTTTGAGGTTGACGGGATCATGCACTATTGCGTCGCCAACATGCCCGGCGCCGTGGCGCGAACCGCGACCATCGCGCTTGGCAACGCCACCATGCCTTTCCTGTTGGCACTTGCGGACAAAGGCTGGCGGCAGGCTTGCGAGGATGATCCGCATCTTTTGGACGGGTTGAACACCCACCAAGGCAAGCTGACCTATTTCGCGGTCGGCAAGGCACTTGGCCTTGACGTGGTCTCGCCAGCACTTGCGTTGAAGATGTAGTGACACCCCTGTCCCGCGGCCAAAACCTGCCCGCGGGACAGACGGCTGAATCGTTGAAAAGTGTAATTCCGACGACGCGCGGGGGTTCACTTTTCGTCACGCGACCTTAGGTATGAAACGTCAATCTTTATCCCTCAAAAAGGCGCCGAACAATGTCCGGACTATCGAATTTTGAAATTAACAAGCGCTGGCCTGCCACCAACGAAGATATCCTTCAGCTTTATTCGCTGCCGACGCCGAACGGCATCAAGGTTTCGGCCATGCTTGAAGAAATCGCTCTGCCCTATGAACCACATTTCGTGGATTTCTCGGCCAGTGACCAGACCACGCCCGAGTTTTTGTCGCTTAGCCCCAACAACAAGATACCGGCGATCATCGACCCCAATGGTCCTGACGGACGAATGGTCAGCCTGTTTGAAAGCGGCGCGATCCTGATCTATCTTGCTGAAAAAAGCGGGCAGTTTCTGTCAAGTGACCCGATCCAGCGGTATCAGACCCTTCAATGGCTGATGTTCCAGATGGGCGGGCTTGGTCCCATGTTTGGTCAACTCGGATTTTTCGTGAAGTTCGCCGGTAAGGAGATCGAGGATCCCCGTCCGCGCCAACGCTATATCGACGAGGCAGAACGGCTGCTGAATGTTCTGGAGCTTCACCTTGAGGGCCGGGAATATCTGGTGGATGACTATTCGATCGCCGACATCGCGACCGCCCCCTGGCTGCGCACACTGACCGCGTTTTACGAAGCACAGGATCTGGTCAACTGGGGCGATCTCGTGAACGTGCCTGCGTATCTCGACCGCGTCCTTGCGCGCCCGGCAATGCAGCGCGGCATAAAAATTCCAGCGCGCCCTTAAAGCGTGCCGTTCAGGACATAGCGCAGCATCCGCACCACCTGATCCGGGGTCTCGCAGACGGCCAACGCGGCCACGTCGACCTCTTTCAGGGGGTGCTGGTGTTCGGGGCCATGCATGACGATCAGGGATTTGCCCAAAGCCGCGGCCATGCCCGCATCAAACGCGGCGTTCCACTGGCGGTATTTCTCGCCAAAGCGCACGACAACAATATCGGCGCTGCTGATCCCGTGACGCGTCCGAATGGCGTTCAGGCTGGCCCCTTTGCGGTCATGCCAGAACTTATCGCTTTCCGCGCCGAGAATGGCAGCGCCACAATCATCTGACGCGGCGTGATCCGTCACGGGTGACGAAAACTGGACATCCAGACCTTTCGCACCGGCAATGATCTGATCTCGCCAGTTGGTATGAATTTCGCCGGACAGATAGATTTTTAGCGTCATGGTCAAGCCTCCTTCAGGGGAACATTCATCATCTTGCCTACATGTTCAGCGATGGCAAGACAGGATGTCAGTCCGGGGCTTTCAAAGCCGAATAGCTGGATCAGACCGTTGATGCCATGCTGCGCGGGCCCTTGGAACAGGAACTGCTTTTTGGGTTGCCCCGCCCCCCAGATACGCGGTCGAATACCCGCAATGTCAGGCGCCAGCGCCCCGTCCGGAAGGCCCGGCCAATAGGTTCTGATCGCCTGTTCAAAGGCAGGTTTCAGGCTTTCGTCAACGCGGTAATCCAGTTCATCGACCCATTCCATATTGGGGCCGAAACGAACGCCACCGGCAAGATCCTGAACCGAGTGAATACCAAGCGAGCCGACCTGCGGCATGGGATAAACCAGCCTCGAAAACGGAGATTTTCCGGAAATCGAAAAATAATTCCCCTTTGCAAGGTGCCGAGGAGGGATCAGCGCCGCCGGAAACCCCTGGATCGATGTGGCAACATCCCATGACCCAAGGGCCGCCGCATTGATAAGGTTCTGCGTCGCGATTTCAGTCTCGGCCTGCCCGGCAATCCCAAGAATGAACCGCCCATCAGAAATCCGCGTTTGCACCAGACGTGCGTTCAGAGCCAGCATGGCACCGGCAGATTCAGCCTCGCCCAGAAGTGACAGCATCAGCCCCGGCGCATCAACGATACCGCTGGAGGGCGAGATCATCGCCCCTTCGGAAACCACCTGCGGTTCAAGCTCTCGGACCTCGTCTTTTGAGATCAGCCTAAGGTCAGAAACGCCGTTCTCGCGCCCCGTTTGGCAGATCGAGGCCAGCGCGGCGGTGTCCTTCGTCGTTGCGGCCAGTGTCAGCTTGCCGCATCGCTGATGCCCCACATGGCGGCTGGCACAATAGTCAAACAGCATGTCGCGCCCGCGCAGGCACAACCTTTGCTGGTCCGAGCCTTTGGGATAGTAGATCCCCGCATGAATGACCTGCGAATTGCGCGAGGACGTGTGTTGCCCGATGGCGTTTTCAGCCTCTAGCACCACAACCTCGTGCCCCCGGCGCGCAAGGTGGCGCGCGATGGCCAGACCGATGACCCCGGCACCGACAACGACTGTCTGAACCTGATCCATCCGCCTCTCCTTATTGGGGGTGCTAGCCGCGCAGAACGCCACCCGTTGCTTTTGCGACCTTGTCGATGATCTTGCCTGACACGCTTTCGATGTCACCATCTGTCAGGGTCGCATTTGACGGTTCCAGACGCACGGTGATTGCCAGCGATTTCTTGCCTTCGCCCATCTGCGCTTCGGCCTTTTCACCGGCAAACACATCAAACAGTGCAACATCCGCAATCAACGCCTTGTCGGCGCCTTTGGCAGCGTTGACCAAAGCAAGGGATTCCACGCGCGCATCAACAACAAAGGCGAAATCCCGTTCCACGGCCTGCAAATCGCTGATCTCCAGCGCCGGTCTCGTCTTTGATTTTGACTTGGGGAACGGCACGTTCTCAATGAAAACCGTAAAGGCGACAACCGGGCCTTTCACGTCAAGAGCGGTCAGGATTTTCGGGTGGACCTCGCCAAAGACCGCCAGAACGTTCTTGGGGCCAAGCGAAAGCTGACCAGCGCGCCCCGGATGCCACCAGCTGGGCACATTTCGGGTCACCGTCACTTTGGCAGGGGCGCCGATGGCCGCCAGAACGGCTTCGGCGTCGGCTTTCACATCGTAAATATCAACGCTGCGCCGTTCGCCATGAGCGTCGCGCGGGCCGGTGTGGCCGACCAGAATGCCTGCCGCCTCGATCTGTTCTTCACCGGGGGCTCCGCCTTTGAACGAGGGGCCAACTTCGAACAGCGCCAGATCGTTGAACCCGCGGGCCTGATTGCGCGCCGCAGCCTGCAAAAGGCCCGGCAACAAATCGGGGCGCATATGGCTCATCTCGCTGGAAATGGGATTGGACAGCATGGTTTCAGCCGTGCCGCCGCCGAAAAGTCCCGCCGTTTGCTGATCAATGAACGAGTAACTTACGCATTCATTATACCCAAGCGCTGCCGTCATGCGACGGGCGGCGCCGTTTCGTTTTTGCTCGCGCGTCAGGATCGGGCGAATAACGCCGGTGGTTTCGCGCGCGAGCGGTTTGCCTTCTAGTTGCGTCAGTGAGGCGACACGGGCGATTTCCTCGACCAGATCAGCCTCGCCCAGAACATCGGGGCGCCATGTGGGCGGGGTCACCTGATCCCCGTCGATCGCAAACCCCAGCGATTTGAGCGTTGCAACCTGAACATCCGGTTCAATCGTCATCCCGACAAGCGAACTGACGCGATCCGTGTCCAGACGGTAACTGCGCGAGACATCCGGAACCGCGCCCGCAATCACGACCTCTGACGCCTCGCCACCGCAAAGGTCAAGGATCATCCGTGTCGCCAGATCAAGCCCGGTCGGGGTAAAGGCGGGATCAACGCCACGTTCAAAGCGGTAGCGGGCGTCCGACGTGATCTTGAGCCGCCGACCGGTCGAGGCGATCGTCACCGGATCCCAATACGCACTTTCCACGAACACGTTGGTCGTTTCATCCGTGCAGCCCGTTGGAAGACCGCCCATGACTCCGGCAATGCTTTGAACACCGTTCGCGTCGGAAATAGCCATCATGTCCGCTTCAAGGGTGTATTCCTTGTCGTCAAGCGCGATCAGGGTTTCGCCACCTTTCGCACGATGCACGCGCAAATCTCCGTTGACCTTGTCCGCATCGAAAACGTGCAGGGGTCGGTTCGCGTCGATCGTGAAGAAATTGGTGATGTCCACCAGAATCGAGATCGGACGCAATCCGACCGCGCGCAGACGATCCTGCAACCAGTCCGGCGAAGGGCCATTCCTGACGCCTCGGATCACGCGACCGCAAAATACCGGGCACCCCTTTGCAAGGACCTCCGCGTCGATGGACACGCCAACCGGGCTAGGAAATCCACCCTCGATGGTTGGCACGGCGCGCGGCTTTAGCGTTCCCAGCCCCCGCGCGGCCAGATCACGCGCGATCCCTTCCACCCCAAGCCCATCCGGGCGGTTGGGGGTGATGGCAATATCAATCACCGGATCGACCTTGGCCGGATCATGGGCCGCCAACCAGTCAACGAAACGTTCCCCAACCTCGCCCGAGGGCAATTCGATGATCCCGTCATGCTCGTCGCTCAGCTGCATTTCCCGTTCCGAGCACATCATGCCGTGGCTTTCCACACCCCGGATCTTGCCCACCTGAATAGTGGTGTCGATCCCCGGCACGTACGTTCCCGGATGGGCGATCACGACCGTAATTCCGGCCCGCGCGTTCGGCGCGCCGCAGATGATCTGTTTCATCCCCTGATCGGTTTCAACCTGACACACCTGCAAACGGTCCGCATCGGGGTGTTTTTCGGCGGTTTTGACCTTGCCGATCGTGAAACCTTTCAAGGCGTCGGCGCGGTTCTCAATCTCCTCAACCTCAAGGCCCAGATCGGTCAGCGCATAGGCGATATCCTCAACCGAGGCTTCGGTTTCAAGGTGGTCTTTCAACCAGGAAATCGTGAATTTCATCGTTTGTCTTCCTTCATCGTCCGAACCGGTCCAAAAAGGCCGGACGTTTACCCGAATAGGCCCTGAATATCAGCCGCCATGCAGTGTCGGAACATCAAGCGCCCCGAAACCATAATGGCGCAACCATCTGAGATCACTGTCAAAAAATGCTCTTAAATCCGGGATGCCATATTTCAGCATGGCGATCCGGTCGATCCCCATGCCAAAGGCGAACCCTTGCCAAAGGTCGGGATCAACACCCCCATGGGCCAACACCTTGGGGTGCATCATGCCGGAGCCGAGAACCTCCATCCAGCCGTCGCCTTCACCGATGCGCAACTGGCCATCGACCCAGCTGCATTGGATATCCACCTCAGCACTGGGTTCCGTGAACGGAAAATGCGAGGCGCGGAAACGGGTCTTGATGCCGTCAATGTTGAAATACGCGCTGAAGAATTCTTCCAGCACCCATTTGAGATTGGCCATCGAGATATCCTTGCCAATCGCCATCCCTTCAACCTGATGAAACATCGGGGTGTGGGTCTGGTCATAATCCGCGCGATATACCCGCCCCGGCGCGATAATCCGGCAAGGCGCGCCAAATTTCTGCATGTGGCGGATCTGAACGGGCGATGTGTGCGTACGCAGAACGTTGGGCGGCGCGTCGTTTTCTGTCGCCCCGTTCATGTAAAACGTGTCCATCTCGGTCCGGGTCGGGTGCTCGGGGGGGATGTTCAGCGCATCGAAATTGAACCAGTCGCTTTCGATTTGCGGCCCTTCCGCGACCGAGAACCCAAGATCGGCGAAGATCGCCGTGACCTCCTCGGTGACTTGCGAGACAGGATGGATCGTGCCTTGACGACGCGAACGCCCGGCCATTGAAACATCCAGCCATTCGGTTTTCAGCCGCTCTTCAAGTGCTGCATCGGCAAGCGAGGCACGACGCGCGACAATGGCCGAGTTAATCTCGTCTTTCAGCGCATTCAGGGCTGGCCCGGCGGTTTGACGCTGCTCGGGGCTCATCTTGCCAAGCTCGCGCATTTTCAGGCTGATCTCGCCTTTTTTGCCCAGCGCGGCGACCCGCGTCGTTTCCAATGCAGTCTCGTCCGAAACCGCAGATATCTCTTTCAGGTATTTGTTCTTAAGCGCGTCAAGCCCGGACATCATCGTTCCATTGTTCTGATTTTGTTGGCGGAGTGCTAACATACAGCCCCCGGAATGCAAGGACCGCTTCAGTTGCCACACCCTAAAAACAAAAGACCCCCACGCAGGGCGCAGGGGTCATTGGCGTTCCATAGACCGCTGCTTAGCCAAGGGCGGCTTTTGCCGAATTGACAATCGCACCGAACGCGTCGGGTTCATTGACGGCCAGATCGGCCAGAACCTTGCGGTCAACCTCGATGCCGGCCAGGCTGAGCCCGTTGATGAAGCGGCTGTAGGTCAGCGCCTCGTCATGGCTGCGCACGGCGGCGTTGATCCGCTGGATCCACAGCGCGCGGAAGTTGCGCTTGCGGACTTTCCGGTCGCGGGTGGCGTATTGGTTGGCTTTGTCGACCGCCTGCGTGGCCGTGCGGAACGCGTTCGAGCGGCGTCCGTAATACCCTTTTGCGGCTTTGACGACTTTACGGTGACGGGCGTGCGAGGATGCGCCCCCTTTAACTCTGGACATTGATCAGGCTCCTTCTCAGCGCGCGTAGGGCATGTATTTTTTCACGATCGTCTCATCGGCGGCGCTCAGCGTGGTTTGACCACGCGCGTTGCGGATGAATTTGTTCGATCGCTTGATCATGCCGTGGCGTTTGCCCGCCTGGCCTGCCTTGATCCGGCCCGTGGCCGTGACCTTGAAGCGCTTTTTCGCGCCTGACTTCGTCTTCATCTTGGGCATTTCCGTCTCCTGTCTCAGGAATGGTCGATAAGCGCGACTCGGCAGCCCTTTTCGGCCGGACGCGCGGTCAGAGCGGGTGCTATAAGCGCAACCCGGTCCCTTGGCAAGGTAAAATCACCGCGGTCCGGTGGGGCGTGCAGGCCTGCCCCCGCCAAACAGGATTTCCTGCGATTGCGGGTCCGGTGTGTTGTCCCCGAGGACCGATTTCCCCAAATCCACCCCGCGTCGCACAGCCGGTCGCGCTTTGATCGCCGCGCGCCAGCGTGTGACGTTTGGGTAGGGGTCCAGTGAGCGCCCCATCGCTTTGCCGATCAGAACCCACGGCCAGCAGATCATGTCGGCAATCGAATAGTCCTCCAGAATATAATCACGCCCTTCAAGCCGCCGCTCAAGCACACCGAAACAACGGTCGTATTCGCGCGCATAGCGTTTGGCCGCATATCCGTCCTTTTCGGCCTTGGGCGCGTAATTCCAGAAATGGCTGTGCTGTCCGCCCATGGGGCCCTGATTGCCGACCTGCCAGAACAGCCACTCGATCGCCTCCTTGCGACCAAGCTTATCTTTGGGAATGAACTTTCCGGTCTTTTCGGCCAGATAAAACAGGATCGCGCCGCTTTCGAAAACCGAAACGGGCGGCCCCGGCACGTCATGGTCAACAATGGCGGGCATCCGGTTATTGGGGCTGATTGCCAGAAACTCCGGGTTGAACTGTTCGCCCCTGCCGAGATTCACATACCGCGTGTTGTAAGGCAGCCCGCATTCCTCCAGCATGATCGAAACTTTCCAGCCGTTCGGCGTCGGCCAGTAATAAAAGTCAAACCCGTCAGCCATTTCCCTGCCCCGTCCAATGCACTGTCAATTGAGGACGGACCCGATCACCTTGTAATAGGCGCGCGGGATATCGGACATCTGCAAACCATCAGGTGCGATTGCGGCGGCCCATAAAAGCAGGCTGCCGGCGATCACGACGACGATCGAGGCGACCCGGGGTTTGCGGCCTTCGATCATGGCCGTCAGGACCGAGACAACCGACAACACCGCCAGAACCGAGCCAGCCACCAGAGCGATTTCAAACGACATTACGCCTCCTCACGACAACAGCCGACAATCAGTCGGATTCAAAATCATCAATCAACCGCATTTCAATCTGCGACACCCGCAGGATGTTGGTGGTTCCCGGCATATTGAAAGGGATACCGGCGGTGACGACGATCAGGTCTTCGTCGCCACCGAAATGATATTTTTCCGCCGCGCGCGCGGCGTTGACCACCGCGGCCTTGAAACGCAACACGGGTGTCGTCAACACGCAATGGAGGCCCCAGCCCAGGCACAGTCGCCGGGCGGTTCCTTCAAGCGGTGTCAGCGCGATGATCGGCACGCGCGGGCGTTCGCGTGCGACTTTTTGCGCGGTCGTTCCGGAATGCGTGAAACAGCAGATCGCCTTCACCTCGGTCGTTTCCGCGATTTCGCGTGCGGCGGCGGTGATGGCGTCCGATACGCTTTGGCTTGAAGGCGTGCGCGCGGCCTCGATCACCGCGCGGTAGGTCGGATCGCTCTCCACCTCGATGGCGACGTCATCCATGGTAGAGACCGCCTCGACCGGGAAATCCCCCGCGGCTGATTCTGCTGACAACATGACAGCGTCGGCGCCCTCGTAGATCGCTGTCGCCACATCTGAAACCTCGGCCCGCGTGGGCACGGGCGAGGATATCATGCTTTCCATCATTTGGGTCGCGACGATCACCGGCTTTCCCGCGTGGCGGCAGGCGCGCACAAGGCGTTTCTGAATGGGCGGCACGTTTTGCACCGGCAGTTCGACCCCCAAGTCACCCCGTGCCACCATGATCCCGTCGGAAACTTCGAGAATGGAACCGAAAGATTTTACCGCGGCAGGTTTTTCGATCTTGGACAGGATGGCCGCGCGACCGTTGGCCAGCAAACGCGCCTCGTTGACGTCTTCTGCGCGCTGCACGAACGACAGCGCCAGCCAGTCGACGCCCAACGTGCAGGCAAATTCAAGATCGCGTCGGTCCTTTTCGGTCAGTGCGGCAAGGGGCAGGACCACGTCGGGAACGTTAATTCCCTTTCTGTCGGAGATTTCGCCGCCCACCTGGACGCTGCAATTCGCATGGTCCGGGCCGCATTCCCGGACCATCAGTTTGATTTTTCCGTCGTTGACCAGCAGGGTTTCACCTTTTGACAGGACGGCAAAAATCTCTGGATGGGGTACGCCGACCCGCGTCACGTCGCCGGCTTTTTCGTCCAGATCAAGGCGGAACTGCGCCCCGGGCAACAACTGTTCCGAACCGTTTGCGAATACGCCGCAGCGCAGTTTCGGGCCCTGAAGATCCGCAAGAATGGCAATCGGGCGCCCGCAATCGGCCTCGACCTCGCGAATGATCGCGTGGCGCGCGGCAAGCTCGTCATGGGTTCCGTGGCTCATGTTCAGCCGAAAGACGTCGGCCCCGGCTTCAAACAGGGCGCGTATCATCGGCTTGGTGTCGGATGCTGGGCCCAGCGTCGCCACGATTTTCACGCTTCTCTGTCGTTTGATAGCCTGCACGGTCGCCCTCATCCTGCCGTTATTTCCGCCTTCTATACCCACCTCTGGTAAACATGTCTCACTTTATTCGCCAAATAGGCAATGACACCTTGCCGCTGGCGGCTGGCGGGTTATTTACTGTGCAAATGGTTTTGGACTTCATGACTCGATCAGATATTGCCTTTGAGATTGCAAATCCCGAAGGCAGCAGCGACTTTGTGGTCAGCTGCGATCACGCGAGCAACGCGGTTCCGCGAGAGATAGGCGGCGGTTGTCTGGGCTTGTCACAGCCGGAAATGGCGCGCCACATTGCCTTTGACGTGGGTGCGGCGGGCGTGTCGCGGCATCTGGGTCACATTCTGGACGCGCCGATTATCCTGTCGCGGTTTTCGCGGCTGCTTGTCGACCCGAACCGGGGCGAAGATGACCCGACACTGTTCATGCAGATTTATGACGGGACCGTCGTTCCGGGCAACCGGAACCTGAGTGAAGACGACCGGAACTGGCGGCTTGACAACTATTACCACCCCTATCACGGCGCGCTGGAAAAGTTGCTGAACCAACGTCGAAACCCGGCATTGATCGCCGTGCACAGTTTTACCGCGCAGTTGGAGGGGCACCCGCCCCGTCCCTGGCATTTGGGGGTCCTGTTTGGGCAGGGAAATCCGCTGGGGCCGGTATTGATCGATCGCCTTCAGCAGGACATGGACATCTGCGTTGGCGAAAACGAACCTTATGGCGGGCATCTGGATGGCGACAGCATCGACCGTCACGCGATCGCGCCCGGACGCGCCAACATCCTCATTGAAATCCGCAACGACCTGATCCGAACCGAAAAGGACCAGGCGTGCTGGGCCAAAAAGCTCGCACCGGTCATTCAGGATGTGGTAAAGTCGGCACCCAAAGTCTGAAGGAGTATCTTCATGGATGAACAGACCCGGACCGAGCTGGAAGCCGCCGCCTTTCGCCGCCTGCGCGAGCATCTGATGGACAAGCGCACCGATGTTCAGAATATAGACATGATGAACCTTGCAGGATTTTGCCGCAATTGCCTGTCGCGCTGGTATCAGGAAGCCGCGAACGAGCGCGGGATCGAGATGTCAAAAGGCGAAGGCCGCGCGGCTTTCTATGGCATGCCCTATGAGGACTGGCGCAACGCCTTTCAGACCGAGGCGGGTGCGGACAAACAGGCCGCCTTCAAGGTCGCCTTCGCCGAGAACGTCGACGAAAAGTCCTGAATGCTGATGAGATCAAGCCGCCGTCAAATGGCGGATTTGCGGCTTTCTTCCAGATAGATTTCCCTGAGGCGTTTCGCGACGGAACCGGGTTTCCCGGTCCCCACGGCAGCACCGTCCACCTCGACCACCGGCATCACGAACATCGAGGCTGACGTTATGAACGCCTCCTCCGCCGCTTTGGCCTCGGCGATCGTGAAGGGACGTTCCTCGACCTCCATCTGGGCCTCGCGCGCAAAGCGCAGAACGGCAGCGCGGGTGATGCCATGCAGGATATCGTTGGACAGATCGCGGGTGATGATCCTGCCACCCTTGACGATATAGGCGTTGTTGGAGGTACCCTCGGTCACGAAACCATCCTCGATTAGCCACGCGTCGTCGCACCCGGCGGCCTTGGCCATCATCTTGCCCATGGACGGGTACAGCAACTGCACGGTCTTGATATCGCGCCGCCCCCAGCGGACATCGTCGATCGAGATCACCCTGATCCCCGTTTTCGCCAGCGGGCTGTCGGCCAGACCGGGTTTTGACTGCGTGAACAGAACGATTGTCGGGGGGGTTTCGTCGGGATCGGGAAACACGAAATCCCGGTCCCCCGGCGCGCCGCGTGTGATCTGCAAATAGACGCCACCGTCGACCACGTCGTTTACCCGCACCAGTTCGCGATGGACGGCAAGAAGGTCGTCCTTGCCGATCGGATTGCGCATGTCCAACTCGCCAAGCGAGCGCGCCAACCTGACCGCGTGGCCGTCAAAATCAACGAGCTTGCCGTCAAGAACCGAGGTCACCTCGTAAACCCCGTCGGCCATCAGAAAACCCCGGTCGAAGATCGAGACTGTCGCCTCGCCCTCGTCCATATACGCGCCGTTCAGATATACGGTTCGCCCCATTGTCACGTCCTTTTTGTTATCCCCACAGCGCAGAAGGCGCCGGGTGAATGCCCTCATCATCAAAAAACATTGGCCAGTCCCTGTCTTCGGCCAACAACAACGGGCCGTCAAGATCAGTAAACGCGGCACCCTGCGCAATCAGCAAAGCCGGGGCCATCGCCAGCGAGGACCCCACCATGCACCCCACCATCACTTTGAACCCGGCGTCACGCGCAGCGTCGCGCAGGGCCAGCGCCTCGGTCAGGCCGCCGGTTTTATCAAGCTTGATGTTCACATAGTCGTACTTGCCGCGCAGACCCGCCAGCGACGCGCGGTCATGGCAACTTTCATCGGCACAGACAGGTAGCAACCGCTCCAGCTCAGCAAGGGCGTAATCCTGACCGGCAGGCAGGGGCTGTTCCACCATCTCGACCCCAAGACTGACCAGCACCGGGGCAAGACGTTGGTAAAGATCGGGGGTCCAGCCTTCGTTGGCATCAACGATAATGCGCGCGTCCTGCGCACCGCTTCGGACAGCCCGGATGCGCGCGACATCCTCGTCCCCGCCACCAAGCTTGATCTTGAGCAAGGGGCGCGTGGCATTTCGCGCCGCTTCGGTTTGCATCTTGTCCGGAGTATCCAGCGACAGGGTAAAGGCAGTCACCTCCGGGCTGGGTTCAGCCAGCCCCGCAAGCGCCCAGACCGGTTTGCCTGTCTGTTTCGCCTCCAGATCCCAAAGGGCGCAGTCAACCGCGTTGCGCGCAGCG
Organism: uncultured Rhodobacter sp.; assembly: GCA_964466385.1. Taxonomy (GTDB): domain Bacteria; phylum Pseudomonadota; class Alphaproteobacteria; order Rhodobacterales; family Rhodobacteraceae; genus UBA5972. Next base: position 34,226 of record CAYXNM010000003.1, read on the forward strand.
CCTGCGGGCAGGGCATCTTGCAGACGGGCGCGATTAAGCGGCGTTTCCAGGCCTTCGATCTGACGGGTAACGCTGTCCAAAGTCTCGTCATAGCGCGCATAGGGCACGCATTCCGCAACCCCGACCGCGCCCGCGCTTTCAATGCGCACCGTCAGAACCTGTGCCTGCGTGCGCGAGCCGCGCGAAATGGTGAACACCTGCGCCAATGCGAACGTATCGGCCGAAACGGAAATCTTCATGTGTCGTCCTTTTGGGCAAAATGCCGGGTCACGCGTTCAATACCGCATCCACCAGCCGCGCGGCACCCTGCCGAAAGGGATCGACCGTCGGCAGCCCCAGATTTTGTTCGGTTTCTTTCAGATAATCCGCAGCTTCGGCATCGCCCAGATGCTGCGTGTTGACCGAAATCGCTGCAACCACGCAATCCGGATTGGCGACGCGCGCCATGGCAAGGGCAGTATCGCGCAGGGTTTCGAGCGAAGGTTGTTGATAATCGGGCAAACCGCGCATGTGTTTGCGGGTCGGTTCGTGACACAGGATCAACGCGTCGGGCTGCCCTCCGTGAACCAGCGCCATCGTCACACCCGAGTATGACACGTGGAACAGCGATCCCTGCCCTTCGATCAGATCCCAGTGATCTTCGTCGTTGTCAGGGGTCAGGTATTCAACCGCCCCCGCCATGAAATCGGCAATGACCGCATCCAGCGGCACGCCCGAGCCGGTGATCAGAATTCCCGTCTGCCCGGTTGCGCGAAAATCCGCGCTGACGCCGCGCTCGCGCATTTCGCGTTCCATCGCAATGCCGGTATACATCTTCCCGACCGAGCAATCCGTGCCAACGGCAAGACAGCGCTTGCCCCGCCGTTTGACCCCGTTTGCAATGGGATACGAAGCATTCGGAACCCGCACATCATGCAATGTACACCCATGGGTTTGCGCCGCCGCCACAAGAACCGGCTCGCTTCGCAAGAGGTTATGCAGGCCGCTGGCGATATCAAAACCCATTTTCAGGGCCTCCACCAACACATCCTTCCACGCATCACTGATAAAGCCGCCCCGGTTGGCCACCCCGATGACCAGAGTCTTCGCCCCGGCCTCTTTGGCGTCGGCCAAGGACATGTCGGTCAACCCCATATCCGCATTGCAGCCCGCCATCCGGAATTGCCCGACCGAGACATCCGGCCGCCAATCCTTGATCCCTTGTGCGACTTTCGCGGCCAGAGCATCCGGCGCATCGCCGAGAAACAAAAGATAGGGTGTCTGTATCATGGGTATGCCCTCCGGTTTGGTTTCCCGTTTTCTCTACGGTCTTGGCATTCGAAATTGCTAGGAATCCATCGCACTTTTTGCCCCTCCGAAGGGCATTTCTTCGCAAAAAGTCCCGATACTTCGAAGATACTTCCCGAAAGCAGCGGGATGCGTGTGCTTCATACACTGAAACGAACCGATTCCGCCAATAATCGCGCATCGGTCTACCGCAGCAGAGCAACCGGCGCGGTTTCGTCCCGCACGTAATCCAGAGCCGGGCCGCTCGTTACGGCTGTCTGGCGCTTGAACTCGTAAATGCGTTCCTGGTTTTCCAACGAGGAGCACACGACCAGACACTGATACAACTGCCGCGCCCCATCGTAGATATCCACGAATCCGCGCAGGTTCACGGGGGTTTCCGCATCCAGTGCGAACCCGCCATCCCACAATCGCAAAATGGGGAATTCTTCGTCGCCCGCGCGCAGGCGCAACCGGTTCTTTCGACCCAGATCACGAAGACGCGCAAGACGCAGGCCTTCCTTCACTTCTCTTGGCAAATCATAAAACACCGCCCAATCCCCCAAAAGGACACCTCAGGGAAAAGCGATTCGGTCGGATCAGGCAACCCCCAAGTTGAAAAACCGCTCAGGTGTTGTGATCTTCCACCAGATCAACCCCGACGACCGGACGCAAGACATGGGGTTTTTTCGGGTCGTAAAGGGCGGAATCCACAAAATCCTGTGTTTCAGCCATCGCGGGTCCGACAAAAACCAACGCCGTGCGCGTGATCTTTTTTGCGCGCACCTTCTGGCGAATGTCCGACAATGTTCCGCGCAGGATGATCTGGTCGGGCCATCCAACGCGATACGCAACAACACACGCACAATCGCCACCATAGAGGGGTACAAGCGTCCGCTCGATCTCGCGCATGTTTCGAATCGCCAGATGGATCACCAGCGTGGTGCCCGTTTTGCCAAAGTTTTCAAGCGTTTCGCCTTTGGGCATCGACGTTGACTGCATCGACATCCGCGTCAGAACAATACTCTGCGCGATCTTGGGTATCGTCAGTTCCTGCCCCATGGCGGCCGCCGCCGCCGCATACGCCGACACACCCGGAATGATCTCATAGTCTATCCCGGCGGCTTTCAGACGCCTGATCTGCTCGGCAATCGCACCGTAAAGTGACGGATCGCCTGAATGAACGCGCGCGACATCCTGCTCTTTGGCCTGCGCCGCCAATATTTCCCGATGCGTATCTTCCAGCGTCATCACCGAGCTATCCAGCACGCGGGCATTTTTCGGCGCAGAGGCAACGACCGCTTCGGGCACCAGCGAGCCTGCGTAAAGGCAAACCGGACACGCCTGGATCAAACGCTTTCCCTTGACGGTAATCAAATCGGGATCGCCCGGCCCTGCACCTATGAAATAGACCTTCATCGCGTCATCCACTTTCTCTGGGCCAATCCGACAACATGTCGTCTTTGTGGCTCAAATATCCATTTTCCAGCACCGGCCTCATGCCAGGTCGCCATCGATCCTGCGCGCATAACCGCGCGGCGTGTACATGCGCGGCCCCTCCCCGAGTTGGGCCAGACGCGAATGCGACGAACCGACCAGAACCACCGTCAGCATATCGACCTCGTCCACATCAAGATCGGCCAGCTTTCGGTATCGCAGGTTTTCTCCGGGTCGCCCCAGTTCGCTTGCCAGCATGACGGGCGTATCGGCGGGGCGGTGTTGCAAGAGAATATCACGCGCCTCGGCCAATAGCGTCCGGCGACGCGCGGAAACCGGGTTGTAAAACGCGATCACGAAATCGCCTCTTGCCGCGGCCTCAAGCCGGGCAATGATATCGGCGCGCGGGGTCAGAAGATCACTCAGCGATATGGCGCAAAAGTCGTGCCCCAACGGCGCCCCGGCGCGCGCGGCTGCCCCCTGGAGCGCCGAAATACCCGGCGCCGAGATGACCTTTACCCGTTGCGCCGCCCGGCTGACGCCGCCGCCCTCCGGCCCGCGATCCAACAGCTCAAACACAAGCGCGCCCATCGCGAATATCCCCGCATCGCCCGAACAGACCAACGCGATATTGCGCCCCTTTGCGGCCTCGTTCAGCGCATATCGGCAGCGATCCTCTTCCCCTCCTAGCGGGAAATCCCGCCGCGGCTTACCATGCGCCAGCGGTCCCAGAAGATCGATATAAAGACCATATCCCACCAGTTCGTCGGCCTCGGCCACCATCCTTGATGCTTCGGGCGTCCGCCAGCTCTGCTGGCCCGGCCCGATCCCCACCAGCGAAAGCTGGCCCCGTTTACGGCCCGAGAGGGACAAGACCGGTTTATCCTGCCGCGCCACGGCACAGGTCGCCATCTTTGTCTTCCGTTTCGGAACCACCAGCGCCGGATGGCCGTCCCCCAGCGCCAGCGCGGCGGCCTCTGAAACGCCATGGCACCCAACCTCGGCGAAAACAACGTTAGAGGGGTTGAGGATTTTTGCGGCGAATTCTTCCAGTTCGGCGGCGCTGAACAGCCTGAGCGGGACGCCCAACCTATCTGACACCGCGAGGATCGCGGGTTCATCGGCCTTGAGATCGATCGTTGCGACGGCCGCTATGCTTCCTTGCGCGATTCTTGCGGCCGACAATGTCTCCTCCACCAGCGCCCAGAGATCATCAACAGGGCAATTGCGGGCGCAGCCAAGACCCAGCGTATGGCGCTGCGGATGAAAGATCAGCCTGTCCCGCGATCCTTGCACCGGTCGTTGGGTGACTTCGATCGTGACGGCCGCGTCAGGATCGTCGGGCACATCGAACAAACGGTCACCGATCTGCCTGATCCCGCCCCCAGCCAGCAAAGCGGCCGTCACCGGCTTTACGTCCTGTGGGTTCGCCAACCGGTGACCGGCGGGTGGCTCTTCCAGGGAAATGCCCAGCAGAATGTCGCCGGCCGTCGTGATCGCCGCATTCACGTCCAATACGCCAGCGAGTTCACGGGCCAGGGCATTCGCCCCGTTGTGGCCACCCAGCAGAGGGATGACCGCGGTGCCGTCCTCGGCAACGGCCAGAAGCGGAGGCTCGCTTCGCTTCTCTGCCAGCAAAGGCGCGACGGCCCGGATCAGGATGCCAGAGGCACAAACCCCGACGACCGGAACGCCCGCCGCAAACAGTGTGCGCAGATGGCCCATGGTGTTTTCGAACCGGACATCGGTCTTGTCCGCCCGCCCGCGCAGGCCGTGGAGTTCGCACCCAAGCGCATCCGCGATTTTCCGCCCGACCGGCAGCGCCGTCGCGGAAAGGCAAAGCACCACCGCGTTCACAACCAACCATCCTTGGTTCCGTTCACAAGCACCATCGAAAAATAGGGGGAATCGTCGGGTGCGTTTTCAAGCGGCAGGACAACCTGCCCTGGCTGGCTGGCCTTTTCGACGTAGATCGCGCCCGACGTCAGCCCGAGCGAACCAAGCACGGATTTGACCTTGCCCATATGTCGCCCGATCTTTGGAATGACGACAGACTGGGCACCGGCGATTTTTTCGCCAAGCGCGTCCCTTGGCAGGGTGGCGGGAATCACGGTCAGGGTCTCGGCCCGCGCGACAAGCGGGTGAAACGCGGCCGCGGCACAGGCCGAAAGAGCGCTGACGCCCGGCACGACTTCGCAGGTGAACCGATCCGCCAGACGTTTGTGCAGGTACATGAAGGAACCATAAAACATCGGATCCCCCTCGCAAAGAACCACCACGTCAAGGCCGCCGCCCAGTTCGGCGGCAATCGCATCGGCCGCGCGATCATAGGCATTTTGCGCGGGGGCGCGTTCCGTCAGCATGGGCAAAGGAATCCCGATCTCGCGCACATCCGCGCGAAAGCTGTCTTTCGCGATCTCGCGTGCAACGCTGTTTGAACCCCTGGAGGAGGGATAAGCAACGACGCTGGCCCCGGAAATCAGCCGGTGCGCCCGCAGCGTCATCAGTTCTGGATCCCCCGGACCCACACCGACGCCGATCAGCTTGCCCGTCATCGTTTTACCAGACTTAATTGCAGAACCGGCATCATCGGCTTCCATCCCGTCTTGTTTCCCAGAGGCGCTGCGCGGTCGACGCTCAGCCGGACCAGCGCGCCGCCATGCGCGCGGTAGAGTTCCAACAGCAGTTCCTCGCTTTCCAGTGTGACCGCGTTGACGACCAGCCGCCCCAGAGGGCGCAATGCGGTCCAACCGGCTTCGAAGACCTCGCGGTCAAGCCCGCCGCCGATGAAAATCGCGTCCGGTGCGGGCAGTCCTGCCAGCGCATCCGGAGCAAGGCCCTGAATGATCTCCAGCTGAGGGGTTCCCAGCGCCAGCGCATTGGCCGCCGCAAAAACGCGCCGTTCCGGCAGGGGTTCGATGCCGATGGCCCGCGCATATCGTGCCGCGCGCATCCATTCCACCGCAACCGAACCGCAGCCGCAGCCGATATCCCACAACAGGGCGCCGCGCATGGGCATCAGCTTTGCCAACGTGGCTGCGCGCACTTCCTGCTTGGTCATGGTTCCGTCGTGCTGGAACAAATCATCACTTAGCCCCGGAACACGCGGGATAAGGGCAGCATCCTCGGCCGCCACACATTCCACCGCCAGCGTGTTGAACGCGGGCACAGCGTGCGACCAGCTTTCGGCCTGTCCGTCAAACCTCTGTTCGTTTGGCCCGCCCATGGCCGCAAGCACGGTCATCCGGCTCTGCCCAAATCCACGCTCGGTCAGGAATCGCGCGATTTTGGCGGGCGTTTCCGCCCCTGTCGTCAAGATCAACAGCCTTTGGTAGGGCTGAATGAAGGCGATCATTTGCTCGATAGGCCGACCGTGGACCGTCAGGGTTTCAAGATCGGCCATCGACCAGCCCATACGCGCCGCAGCCAGTTGAAAAGCCCCGACTTGCGGATGGTAGACGATTTCAGCCGGGTCTATGGATCGCCCAATCCGCGCTCCAACCGAAAACCACAAGGGATCGCCCGTGGCCAACACCACGACCCGCCGACCTTTGAAGGATTTCAACGTGTCAATCAACGCGTCAAACGGCGAGGGCCACGCTATTCTTTGAACCGAGGTCGCACCGGACAGCTCAAGGTGACGGTCCCCTCCGACAAGAACTTCTGCCGCCTCAACGACGGCGCGGGTTGCGGGGGTCAGCCCGTCAAGGCCATCCTCGCCGATGCCAACGATATGAAGCCATGCGTCCGTCATTTCTTGGTCTTTCCTGTGTTGTCGCCAGCACCCGCGCTAAGCGCGTTAAGTGCCGCCGCCGCCATGGCCGACCCGCCGCGTCGACCGCGCAGGGCGACATATTCACAGCCACGCGGATTGGCCGCCAATTCAGCCTTGCTTTCCGCAGCCCCGACGAACCCGACCGGAAACCCGAGGATCAGAGCCGGGCGCGGCCACCCGCGATCAAGTTGCTCTAGCAGGCGAAACAAGGCCGTGGGGGCGTTCCCGATGGCCACGACCGCCCCTTTGACGTCCGCTGACCACAAATCAACCGCCGCCGCCGAACGCGTCGTCTTTTCACGCGCGGCGATTGTTGCGACCCGCGGGTCGTTTAGCGTCGAAAAAACCCGGTTGCCGGCGGGCAGAAAACGCCGCGTAATCCCGGCCGCCACCATTTCGCAATCGCAAAGAACAGGCGCGCCCGCGGCAAGGGCTGCCTGTCCCGCATCATATGCACGCGCTGAAAACGCCAACCTGTCGGCAACCTCGACCATCCCGCAGGCATGGATCAGTCGAACGGCGACACTTTCCATCCCGC
>CAYXNM010000003.1:41341-43821 GCA_964466385.1 uncultured Rhodobacter sp.
GATCGGCCATGTCCAGCCTGCATTCGCCGGTGCAAAAGTCATCACACAAATCACAATCGGCCACGTTGGACCCGGGGGCCGAGGCCCCCTGCCCCTCAACATGGTGATGATGGCTTTCCTGAACCGCGCCAACATCCGCTTCGAACCCCAGAACCTGAACGCGGTACTTGCACATCGCGCAGTTTGGCGGCGGCAATTCTCCGACCTGTTCGCAAATACGCTCGGCAAAGGTTTCCAAGACCTTCTCGTGATCGTTCAGATAGCCTGCTTTCACGAATTGAATGTCAGGATTTCTTTCTGCAACGCGATCCGTAAACCCGTAAATCCGGTCGATCAGGATGCCCGTGAACAGGAAATAGGGAAAGACAATGACGCGCCGGTAGCCAAGACGTGTCACATGATCAAGACAGGGCTCGACCAAGGGGAAGGTGACGCCGGAATAACCGACTTCGCACCAGCCAAAGCCCATCCCTTCCCACAACATACGCGCGATCTTTGAAACATTGGCGTTCGCATCAGGGTCTGACGCGCCGCGTCCGATAACGACAAGGCAGGTTTCCTCGACGGGAACCTCGCCCAGATCGCTGTTGGCGCGATCGACGGCCTCTTGCACGCGTGCGCCCGCAGCAGCGATCATCTTGGGGTCGACCCCCAGTTCGCGGCCATAGGTCACGTCGATGCCATGTTTGGCGGCATAGGTGTTCAGAACCGTCGGGATATCGTTCTTGGCGTGCATCGCGGCAAACAACATGCCGGGAACGGCCAGTATCCGGTCACATCCCGCAGTCCTGAGGCGATCCAGACCATCGCGAATGACCGGGTTGGCAAATTCCAGATAGCCGTAATCAACCATCCAATCCGAAGGCAGCAAGGCGGGCAACTTGCGCGCCAGCACGGCAAACTCGTCAACAGCCGCTTCGCTGCGCGATCCATGGCCGCAGATCATGACCCCGATTTTCGACATGTATTCACCCCTTTTGCCGTTCCCACAGAAAGAGGTACGAGGCCCGTCCGGCCCCTCTGACGATACTGCCCGTGCCCCCCTGTCTGGGTCAGGCATTTTGCAGCGCACCTCTCCGGCCCCAGATATGGGACTTCGTCAATCGCGGTGATAGGCGCGAAAGAATTGTTTTGCAATCGCAGAGTCGCCGCCCCGCATCCCAAAGGAAAGCCCGCGTTTAAGGGCACATCGCGTCATTGTGCGCAGCGCCCGATTGCCATTTCCGGAATTCCAGCCAAGACTGGGTCAAACCAGACAACGCAGGAGCATCCGCATGGGCCAGTTGATCGACGGAATTTGGCGCGACGACAATTTTCAAATGCATTCATCTGATGGTGCGTTCAAACGCAAAAGCGCCTCGTTTCGCAACTGGATCACACCTGATGGGCGTGCAGGTGTGACCGGCGAAAGCGGGTTCAAGGCCGAGGCGGGGCGGTATCACCTCTATGTTTCGCTCGCCTGTCCCTGGGCGCACCGGACACTGATCATGCGCGAACTGAAGGGGCTTGGCGACCTGATTTCGGTGGACATCGTTCACCCCGACATGGGCGAAGACGGATGGGAATTTGCGCAATCTCTGCCGCGAACGACCGGCGACAGCCTGTTCCATTCGGCTTACCTGCGCGACATATATACACGCGCGAAGCCGGATTATACCGGGCGGGTCACGGTTCCAGTGCTTTGGGACAAGGAAACGGACGCGATCGTCAACAATGAATCCTCGGAGATCATTCGCATCTTCAACCGGGCATTTGATGGGCTGACGGGCAATACCGACGACTATTGGCCAAAGGCACTTCGACCCGAAATCGAAACCATCAATGACCGCATTTACGAAACCTTCAACAACGGCGTTTACCGTGCCGGGTTTGCCCGCACGCAAGAGGCCTATGACGCGGCCGCCGCCGCGCTGTTTGAAACGCTTGACTGGCTAGAGGACCATTTGGCGCAAAACCGCTATCTGATGGGCGCCACCGTGACCGAGGCCGACTGGCGCCTGTTTCCGACCCTGATCCGGTTCGACCCGGTCTATCACACCCATTTCAAGTGCAACCGGAAATGGATACGTGAATACCCCGATCTCTGGGCTTACACGCGCGAGCTTTATCAATGGCCCGGCATCGCTGAGACGGTGGATCTGGATCACATCCAAAGGCATTATTATACCAGTCACGAAAGCATAAACCCCAGCCGGATCATCCCCATCAACCCCGTCATCGATTATGACGAACCCCACGGGCGGATGCGCAGTTACGGGTAGCGCCCAAGGGTTTGAGCTGGATTACAGGCAATCAGGGGTGCAAAGGACATCAATGATGCGGGCTTTGGATTCATACCAACCCGACCAATCACTGACTTGTGGAGGCCCGGTTCAAGCGCGATTGATTTGTTACACCGTGTCCCTCGCACCCTTAACGGAGCAGCGATGAGGGCAGCGCCTGCCTGGGTGGGCGCTTTGTGGCGCGTGGTTGTCGCGCGT
>CAYXNM010000004.1:0-29578 GCA_964466385.1 uncultured Rhodobacter sp.
TGAGCTTTTCCACCGGTGCCCCTTGCCTGAGCTTTTCCACCGGTGCCCCTTGCCTAAAATAGGTCAGCATTTCTGCCCTGCCTGCCTGCCTGCCCTGCCTGCCCTGCCTGCCCTGCCTGTCCTGCCTGTCCCTGCCTGGCCCTGCCTGCCCTGCCCTGCCTGGCCCTGCCCTGCCTGGCCCTGCCTGCCCTGAAATTAGGTTGCAATCTGTTAGAGATAACGCTAACCTGGCGTTACTGGCCCGACGTGAGGTCGGCAATCTGAAGGGAAAACCAATGACCGCGCTTGATACAGCTCGAAATTTTCAAAATCTGATGGACACCGCATCGTTCGGAACGACCTTTGGGCCTTCGATTCGGGGTTGCGAGGCGAGAGCTACCGCCGCGATGAAAGTGTGCTGTTATCTGACTGACAGCGGCTACTTTGGCGGCCCGCCGCCAACCCATGAAGAGGCGCTGAAACATGCCGCCCGCGCTTGGCCTGGGGGTGTACCTGCCGACGTGGTTGAGGCGCTGAAACGTCATGCGGCGCGCCGTAATAAAAGAGGAGTCACATTGTCATGAAATGGCTTGAAAATCCCGAATCCGTCGGATTCCGCTTTGCCGGATTTTGCGACGAATTGCGCCGCTCTATTCGGCATACTGGATGGTATACGGGTTCTGAAATATGCGACGAAACTTATCGTGGCGTTGTGTATCAATTGCCGCATGGTCGATTCTACGCTGGACATAGCGATCCATGGAATGACGGGCCGGCGCGATTGGATTTGTCAGAATGTTTTGATGACGCGAGCGATGCTGCGATTACAGCGGATTCAATCGCTGAAAATGTCGCGGAATCAGAACGCGAATATCAAGATTCGTATCGCGCCGGTCAATGGGCGAGAGATGCGGCGTATGACGCGACACAATGTGCTGCACATTGGCGCGATACGTGCCGTTTGCTGATAGACACGTATCGCGCCAATGCGGCGCCAGATAGCGTTAAAACAGCGGCGCGGGTTGTGCAAGATGCTTGGCGGGATTTTGAGATTGCGAGCGATAAGGCGCATGCGTTGCGTGATGACGCGATCTGGAATGATGCTTTTAAAGAGGGATATGGAATATGAATAATCATGAATTGACAGAATACGCGGAATCCATCGCGCAAGAAATATTCGATCAAGCGTCAGACCGTGATGAAATGTCGGATCTTGCGTTTCGATATGCAGACGGATCAGAGCATGTGATCTATTATGGCAAGGCACATTCAATTTGCCAGAATTGTGACACGTCACAAGGCGAGTCGGATCTAAAAGACACGAGCGACCCGATGCAAAAAACATATGACGGATTCGCTACGGCAATTGCGTTTTGCGAATTGCGTTGTCGGATTGAAACTGCACTGAATGCGCTTTGCGATGAAGAGTGAAAAAACAATTAACGCAATCGCATTGGCGATCATGTTCGCCACGTTGTTTTTGATTTAACTGGAAAGGAATGAAACAATGGCAATGCTAACAACCATACCGTTTCAAGGTTTCTACAATTCAATTCACAGTCAGGAAGTTGCCCGAATCTGGGAATATGAATGTGAAATCTTTGCAGAGGATGCTGGTGAGAATATGCCGGAATGGGTCAGCGAAATTGTTTGGCGCGACTGCGACTATTCGGAGATTTACGACAAATATGCTGCAGCATATGCCGAATCGTTCTGCAATTGGATGGAATTTGATAATGCCGTATTTGACGGAATGGAGTCGCCGCGTGAATACAATTTTGAAACAGATCGACTCTTTGTCCACATCACGCGGCATGATGTGGCAAAGCTTGTGCGATATGTGCGGAATGAATCTGCAAACGGATGGCAAGATATGCGCGATCTGGCGAAACGGCAATTTACGTCACGGTCCGGTTTTATTTCATATTATGATCCCGACATTGATGCTTGGGGTTCAATCGCTGAATGGGATCATAATCAAATTGGCACATTGGTGGAGTGTGCCGCGATTGCGCGGAATGGTGGTGAATGGGGTTCAATGGCGGAATATAAATTGATTGAACACTTGGATTGCAATGGCGATTTGAGCGAATGGTTCTGGGGTTCAAACGACAAAATGCGACGACTCAGTAATGCTCTTTATTATATTCGCGAAGTGCGATCGCGGCGCCAGATCAAAACAATGGCACAATGGCATGCCGCACGGCGTGCTGAGAACAGACTGTTTAATCAAACGCCATTAGGGGAGTCGATCCAATGACAATTGAACGTGAAATAATAGTCGGATATACGTATAATCGAGGCGCCAAAACATATACGGCACGCGCCTATTTGCGCGAGTCGGGATTCCCGGGGTTGCCGCCAGACCACGTCTATAAAATATTTTTGTCGTGCCGGACGTGTGAATCTCGGATTACCGCCATGCAAGACGCAATTGCTGCTGTTCGAAAAGACACGCCGTGTTTGCAAGATGTGCCGGTGACTGATAAGGGGCGCGTGATCAGCATTTTCCTAGACGGTTATTGCTTCTAGTTAATCAATCCGCTGAGTAACTTGGCGCCGCGACTCGTTAGAATCGCGGCGCTATTGATTCGCCCTGCCCTGCCCTGCCCTGCCCTGCCCTGGCCCTGCTCTGCTCTGCCCGCCCTGCTCTGCTCTGCTCTGCCCGCCCTGCTCTGCTCTGCCCTGCCTGGCCCTGCCCTGCCTGGCCCTGCCCTGCCTGCCTGGCCCTGCCCTGCCTGCCTGGCCCTGCCTGGCCCTGCCCGGCCCTGCTCTGCCCGGCTCTGCTCTGCTCTGCCTGCTCTGCCTGCTCTGCTCTGCCCTGCCTGGCCCTGCCCTGCCTGGCCCTGCTCTGCCCTGCCTGCCTGCCTGCCCTGCTCTGCCTGGCCCTGCCCTGCCTGGCCCTGCCTGGCCCTGCCTGCCTGGCCCTGCCTGGCCCTAAAATAGGTCAGCATTTCTGCCCTAAAATAGGTCATAGGTTCTTACCTAACGCGAGCCGTGAGGGTACGCGCGAGGCTCGATGCAAATTTAGCGTCAGAATTGCTGACCTATTATTGGCCATTGCGCGGTTGTCCGATTTTGTCTTATGTTATCCTTATGGCAACTTTGTCCGATTTACGCGTGCATCTTGACCTGAGTACGACCCGACTCCATGATTTGATCAATCAGGGGATCGTTACGCGCTGTCCGCGTGGCGAATACGACATCGACAAGGCTCGAAAAGAATATATCGCGTGGATTCGCAAGGCGGCCACCGGTAGAAAGTCGCAAGGTGCCAGTGACTTGTCGGCGGAACGGGCCAGACTCGCCAAAGAACAAGCTGACGCCAAGGAAATGGAGAACAATATAACCCGTGGGCAATTGGTTAAGATCGAGGATGTGGCCAAGGTTATTGAAAATCAACTCGATAGGTGCCGCACGAAAATGTTGGCAATACCGTCAAAAATCGCACCTGAGTCACATGCCGCACCGACGCCTGCCGAAGCGAGAATTATCATCGAAAACGCGATAACGGACGCCTTGAATGAGTTGGTCGGATACACAGACGCAAATACTTGATGCGCGCATCAGCGATGTTGTGTCGGATCGGATGCGACCACCGCCGAAGCTGACGATCAGTCAATGGTCGGACAGGTATCGTTACCTGAGCGCAGAGTCATCCGCAGAGCCAGGTCGATGGTCCACGAGTCGGGCGGAATATCAACGCGGCATGATGGATGCGGTCAGCGATTTGGCGATCACTACGGTTGTGCTGATGACGGCGGCTCAGGTCGGCAAAACCGAGTTGATAAACAACGTCGTGGGTTTTCATATCCACCAGGATCCGGCGCCGATGCTGGTTGTGCAGCCGACGCTCGACATGGCACAGACATGGAGCAAGGATCGGCTGGCCCCGGCGCTGCGCGATACGCCCGTGTTAGTCAATACGGTGCAGGACAGTCGGTCGCGCGACAGCGGAAACACCATTTTGCACAAGATATTTCCGGGTGGGCACGTCACGTCGTGCGGTGCTAACTCGCCCGCGTCACTTGCGATGCGCCCGTGTCGAGTGATCCTCATGGATGAAGTGGACCGGTATCCGGTCAGTGCCGGCACCGAAGGCGATCCGGTCGCATTGGCGCGCAAGCGCGCAAGCACGTTTTGGAACAAGCGATTCATCGAGGTATCGACGCCAACCGAACGCGGCAACAGCCGGATCGAACAGTCGTATGATGCCAGCGACAAGCGCAAATATTTCATTCCTTGCCCGGACTGTGGCCACATGCAGACGCTGGTCTGGGCGAACGTAAAATGGGCAGACGGTGACGCTTCAACCGCTGAGTATATGTGCGAGGAATGCGGGTCGCTCTGGGATGACGTGAAGCGTCATCGCGCCGTCAGGCAGGGTGAGTGGCGTGCGACTGCGGTTGGTGTTCCCGGCGTAGCAGGGTTTCATATCAGCGCGCTCTATAGTCCCTGGGTGTCTTTGAAAGAGGGTGTCCAGGATTTCCTTGACGCCAAGGCGAACCCGATGCGGCTCAGGACGTGGGTGAATACGTTTCTTGGCGAAACATGGGAAGAAACCGGCGAAACATTCGACGCCCATGATTTGATGGACCGGGTGGAAGATTGGGGTGAAGGTCTGCCGATTGGTGTTGCGATGCTGACGGCAGGTGTCGATGTTCAGGACGATCGCTTGGAGTTGGAGATTGTCGGATGGGGCGCCGGTGAGGAAAGTTGGTCGATTGATTATCACGTTCTCTACGGAGATCCGTCGTCTGGCGAATTGTGGTCACGGCTCGATGCGTTGCTTGCGAATATCTACTATCATTCGATGTTTGGTGAAATGGCTATCCGGGCGACGTGTGTTGACACGGGTGGTCACTATACCCAAGCGGTCTACAAATATGCCGCATCGCATCGCGGCAAGCGGGTGTTTGCCATCAAAGGGGTTGGCGGCGAAGGTAAGCCGATCAGCGGCAGGCCGAGCAAAAATAACATCGGCAAGGTTAACTTGTTCTCGATCGGTGTGGACACGGCGAAGGAATTGCTGTTTGCGCAACTCAAGGTCAGTGAAGTTGGGCCGGGATACGCGCATTTTCCCGATTGTCGGGAATATGATTATTTTCGCGGTCTGACGTCGGAGCGGCGGATAACTCGTTACTATAAAGGACGTGCCCGGAAAGAGTGGGTCAAGGTGGGAACAAAGCGGAATGAGCCGCTTGATTGTCGGGTTTACGCAATGGCCGCATTACACATCCTGAACGTCAATGTCGATTCTGTTTACAATCACTTGCTTTCCGGTGTATCCATGCCGGGAATAGAGACGAAGCCTGCACGTCAAGTTCCAATGCGTAGTTCGTTCCTACGAGGGTACATGCTCTGATGGCCAACATTTTTGACGCCAACGACGCATTTGAGGGTGAACCCCGTGAAATCGTCATCGGTGATTTTCTTCAATGGAAGCGTGGCGATTTGGTGTCGGACTACCCGATGGCGACACATTCGATGGAGTATGTCGCACAGGTTGACGGAACCGGAACCGACGAAATCAGAATTGCCGCAACCGAAACGTCGCTGACATACGTGTTCAGCGTGGCGAGTGCGACGGCTGCGGCCTACGTCGCTGGTGATTATCATTGGCAACTTGAGGTAACAGAAACGGCCAGCGGCAACCGCGCTGTGATTGACCGGGGAACATGGAAGGTTGTCGCTGATCTGGATGTTTCCGGCGTCGATACGCGGTCGCACGCCGAGATTGTGTTGTCCAAGATCGAAGCCGTGATCGAGGGCAAGGCGGATGCCGATGTGTCGAATTACTCGATCGGTTCGCGATCTCTTGGTAAAATGACGTGGGAAGAATTGCTTGACGCCCGCGATCGGTATCGCGCCGAGGTCATGCGCGAACGCGCTGCGCGTGGCGGCGTAAACCATTCGACAGTGAAGGTGTATTTCTGATGGGCATCTTCGACATATTCAAGCGCAAGACACCCGTTATTCGTGCTGCGTCGTATGTTGGAGCGTCAACCGACAGGTTGCTGGCCGACTTCAAGGCGAGTCTTGGGTCGGCGGATTCCATCATCGCTGAAAGTCTGGTCACATTGCGTGCCAGGTCGCGCGATATGGAGCGAAATAATGAATATGTCGCTCATTATCTGCGTTTGATGCGTGTCAACGTCATCGGAGCGCAGGGTATCCGATTGCAGGTCAAAGCGCGAAATCCCGATCAGTCGATGGACCTGGCCGGCAGTCAGATGGTCGAGGATGCGTGGGCCGATTTCAGCCAGCTTGGCAATCCGACCGTTGACGGCCAGTGGTCGGTATTTGATATGCTCAACCATGTGGCCACAGCGTTGCCGCGCGATGGTGAGGTGATCGTGCAAAAGGTGCGTTCCGACAAGGTTCCGCGCGGCATCGCATTGCAGTTCATCGAGCCGGATTTGCTTGACGAAGCGATGACTGAGGACGCGCGGAATGGCAACAAGATCGTCATGGGAGTCGAGTTGGATCGGTCTACGCGGCGGCCTGTTGCGTATCATTTTCTGCGATCTCATCCGGGCGACAACAATTTCAACAGTATCGCATCGAAGCACGTTCGGGTTCCTGCTGCTGAGGTGATCCACGTTTTTCAACGGGATCGTGTCGGGCAGACGCGCGGCGTTCCGTGGGCGGCGAGTTCAATTCGATCGCTCAAAATGCTGCACGGGTATCGCGAGGCGGAGTTGGTAGCGGCGCGAGTTGGCGCCAGCAAGATCGGCTTCTTTACCAGCAAGTCGGGCGACGGGTTTTCCGCAGATCGGTACGAAACGGACAGTGCCGGCCAGAACGCGGCGCCGATAATGAATGCCGAACCGGGGAGTTTCCATCAACTTCCCGCAGATGTTGAATTGTCGTCGTGGGATCCGTCGCATCCCAACTCGGGGTATGCTGATTTTGAAAAGGCAATTCTTCGCGGTGTGGCCAGCGGGTTGGGTCCGAGTTATCCCACGTTGTCGAATGACACGAGCGGCGTAAACTACTCCACATTGCGCCAACTTGCGATTGTGGAACGGGACTTTTACAAGACAATTCAACAATTTGTCATTTCTCACTTCATGCACCCGGTCTTTGCGTGGTGGTTGGATCATGCGATGGATTTCGGAGTGTTGCCGTTTAACGGCCCGATCAAATATCGTAAATTTCTGTCTGGTTCGAAATGGAATCCGCGCGGATTTGCCTGGGTTGATCCCGAAAAGGAAATGCGTGCGTCGGTGATTGGCTTGCAGAATGGTCTGACCACACATTCGGATGTTGCGGCATCGCAGGGCCGGGATGTGGACGATCTGTTTTCGCAGATTGAACGTGACAGTGAGGCGGCAAAACGATATGGGTTGGAATTGAATTATCAGCCTTTCGGTGATGTGACCCCGCCGCCGCCTGATCCGACACAAGGGAGTAATAACTGATGGCCGATCAGATTGACATGCGCGCACTTGCCGCCGAGAAAACCAAAGGCGAGATGGAATATCGGTCTCTGACGTTTGATCGAGCGGCGGTCAATGTCGACGATCGCCGTGTGGATATGGCGATGTCGAGCGAACAGCCGGTCGAACGATGGTTCGGAAATGAAATTCTCGATCATCGGGCGGAAGCAATTGATGTATCCTTCATGGGGTCGGGAATGGCGCCGTTGTTGTTGGATCACAAAAGTGATCAACAGATCGGGGTGGTTGAGGACGTAAGTCTCGGCGCCGACAAGAAATTTCGTGGAACCGTCCGTTTCAGTAAAAACGTGACGGCGAGTGAGGTATTCGATGATGTTGCGGATGGTATCCGCAGCAACGTGTCCATTGGTTATCGCATCAGTGAAATGGTGCTGGAATCGAGGGACGAAAAGAACGGCGACACGTATCGTGCCGTCAAATGGCAACCGCTTGAGGTCAGCATTGTCTCAGTTCCCGCCGACAGGACAGTCGGCGTTGGACGGGCAGCGGCAAAAGCAGCCGAACCCAAATCGAAACAGGAGAATGAGACAATGCCTGATGCCAAAGACATGATTGTCAAAGACAAGACGGGGAATGCCCGTTCCCCGAATGAAATCAGCGAGGAAATGCGTGCTCAATTTGCGGCGCAACGTGACGACGCCGTGAAGGCGGCTCTGCGTGATGCGGCTGACATCGAGGCGCTTGGCGCCAAGCACAACCAACAGGAGATGGCCCGCAAGGCGCTCAAGGACGGCGTTGACATCGCCACGTTCCGAGGTCAGTTGCTGGATGTCATCGGCAACAAGCCGCTGGAAACCGCCGAAATCGGTATGACCGATGGCGAACGTCAAGAGTTCTCGATGATCCGGATGCTGAATGCGCTGGCCAATCCGCAGGTTCGCGTTGCGCAGGAAGCCGCCGCCTTCGAGTTCGAGGCGTGTTCCGCCGCCGCCGAGAAATACGGTCGGTCGGCCAAGGGTACGGTCATTCCGGTCGATGTCATGGCCAGTTGGGGCAAGCGTGATCTGTCCGCCGGTGTGGACACCAACATCGTGTTTGATGATACCCGGCCCGGATCGTTCATTGAACTTTTGCGCAACGCTTCCAGCGTGATGCAGGCCGGCGCGACGATGTTGACCGGGTTGCAGGGTGATGTGAAGATTCCGACGAAGGCCACTGCGTCATCGACCGGCTGGGTTTCGACCGAAGGCGGCGCTGTTGCTGAAAGCGAACCGACTTTCGGTCAGGTGTCGATGACGCCGAAACTGGTTGGCGGGTTCACCGATGTGACGCGCCAGATGCTGCAACAGGCAAGTCTTGGCATGGAAGGTCTGATCCGTGCCGATCTGGGTGCGGCGATTGGCTTGGCCATCGACCTGGGCGGGTTGGAAGGTTCGGGATCGAGCGGACAACCGACTGGCATCAAGAACACGACCGGCATCAACGCGCCGACCAGCTTCGCCGGTGTCAATCCGACGCGGGCCGAGGTCATTGCCATGAAAACGGCGGTCGCTGAGGATAACGCTCTGATGGGCAATCTGGCGTTCATCCTGAATGCGACGATGGCCGGCGCGTTGGAAAATACGGTTGTCGACTCCGGTTCCGGTCGGTTCGTCTACGAGGACAATGGCCAGATGGTTGGTCGGCGCGCTCTGTTGTCGAACCAGGTGACTGCCGGCGACTTGTATTTCGGCAACTTCTCGGACCTGTTGCTGGGGTTCTGGGGCGGTCTGGACATCCTGGTCGATCCTTACACCGCCAGCACCACCGGCACCGTGCGGATTGTCGCCATGCAGACGGTCGACGTGGCGGTGCGTCACGCGGTCAGTTTCGCAGTCAACAACGACGGCGTGTAAGTGCTGACAACGGCAAAGGGGTGGGCTGTAGTGGCCCGCCTCGACCGGAATGGAGAAACGGAAATGGCGAACTATTTGGTACTCAAGGGGTCGATGGCGAACGGGAAGCGGTGCGCTGTTGGCGATGTGGTGTCGCTGAGCGGCGCAGACGCTCGTGAGATGGTCAATCTTGGTCGGGTTGAACCGACTGACGCCAAGGTGAGCAAGGCGGCCACTGTGACCACACGCAAGGCCAAGATGCCTGGAGTCAAGTGATATGCGCGAGATCAAGATGACATCCGACGCCACAATCAACGGCAAGCGCGTCAAGAAAAACACCAAGCAGAAGGTTGACTTCGGCATGGCTGAAAAACTGATCGGTCGCGGGCTGGCCAAGGACGCCAAGGACGTTGAGCATGTCGATCGAGAGTGACGCCGATCGAGTTGTGTTCTTGACCGCTACTGATTTTGGCGTTTCGATCACGTACAATGCGGCCACTATTTACGGTGTGTTTGATAACGAAACTGTTGAGGTAGATGGCGCGGTCGGCGTGCCTTTGCTAAAGGAACGTCCGCAGGTCGAGGTTCGCACCAGTGACATTCCGAGTATCACACAGAGCGAAACCTTTATCATCGCGGGCGTATCCTACACGGTCGCCGCGTGGTATCACGATGGCACCGGCATGACCCGTGTCGAGTTGGAGAAAGTATGAGTCACGTTCGTCAACAGATCAGAGAGCGTGTTGTTGCTGATTTGACGGCAGATGTGACTGCGGTTGCTGGTCGGGTGTACGACACGCAGTTCTACGCGCTGCGGGATGGGAACTTGCCTGGAATCGCCGTGTATTCACCGAACGAAGTTATCGTGTCGTTGTCGATGGGGCCGTCGCATATTACTCGGAATTTGACTATTTTTGTCGATATTTACGTTGCTGCGAATACCTTGGCGCCCGGAACGTCCGATGCGATCTGTGCTGAAATCGAAACTTCGCTTGGTACTGATTTTACCGCCAATGGATTGGCCAAAGAGATGAATTTGGTTGCTACGGATTCTGAATATCTTGACCATAGCGAGACCAAAGTCGTACTTACGAGAATGACATTCGACGTGCAATATGTTACGTCGAGAACGGATGCCGAAACCGCCAGATAGGAGAACTTGATATGGCCACACACACTGGTAAGGAAGGTGTCGTTAAAATCGACGCCAATACTGTGGCGGAAGTGCGCAGTTTTGACGTTACTGAGGACATCGACACCGTTGATGACACGGTGATGGGCGACACTGCCAAGACTCACATTGCGCTTTACACCGGATGGAGCGGCAGTTGTTCGGTTCTGTGGGATGACACCGACACGACTGGTCAAGGCGCGATGACGGTCGGCGCCAGCGTCACCATTGCTTTTCAGCCGGAAGGCGATACGACAGGTGACGCCAAGATCAGCGGCACGGCCACCGTGACCAGCCGGAAAATTGGCGCAACGCATGACGGCGTGACTGAAATGAGCCTCGATCTGCTCGGCAACGGCGCACTTGTTACCGGGACGGCTGCGTGATGAGCGAGCTTGTTGATCGTATCAGGGCGGCGCAGGCCAAAGCCGGTCCCGGATCCATTTCCATCGAGGTCGAGGCTTGGGGGATCACCGTTTACGCGGCGCCTGTTCAAGTGCGAGAGTTGAACAGGTGGATGCGAAAATACCCCGACTATCCGAACAGCACGTTGCCGGAAATGATGGTGGATGTGGTCATTGACAAGGCGTGCGACAAGGATGGCAACAAGCTGTTCACGCTCGAAAACAAAATGGACCTGATGGCCGAACCGCCGGGACGTATCGCGACGATATGGGCCGAGATTTTCAATCCCGGAACGATTGAGGATCACGAAAAAAACTGAGGGGCGATCCGTGGCGCAGGAATCTGATCGGGCTGGCGGATCGCCTTGGAAAGACGATAGCGGAAATTGAACAGATCACGGTCGATGAGTTCAATGAGTGGATCGCATATTTCAGGTTGAAGGATAAGGATTGATGGCCACACCGATTCAAATTCAGGTTCGGGTTGACTCGGGTGGCGCTGAAACCGCGATGCGGCGGGTTCAGAAAGAGACCGACACGCTAAGTCGCAAGGTGAAAAGCGCCAATGGCGCGATGAACCAATACGGCAAGACTGTATCTCGTGACGCTACTCGTGCGAATCGGCAGTGGCGTAGTTCGTTGCAGCAGGCTGGTTTTCAGTTCGGTGACTTTGCAGTGCAGGTGCAAAACGGCACCAATAAAATGCAAGCGTTCGGTCAGCAAGGATCGCAGCTTGCCGGTGTATTTGGGCCAATCGGCGCTCTTGTGGGTGCCGGCATTGCTATTTTCTCTGCACTTTATACGGCCATAAGCAAGTCGCGCGAAGCTGCGGCGGGTGCGTCGAGCGATATTAAAACGCTGGGCGATGCGCTTGACGCGATGGGCAAGGTAGCCGAGGTTTCGAGTGGTGACATTGATACTTATCTGACCATGGCGTTTCGTGAAAGTGCCGACGCGGTTCGTGATTTGGTGACTGCGTTGCGTGACGCACGGTTCGCGGAAATAATGACGTCTGTTGAAAAACATACGAAAAGTGCCGCCAGTTCTACGGACGCTTATGTTTCTGGGTTTGATAATGCAGTTGCGTTGATGGGTGAGTTTAGTGCCAAAGGCGACACGGCTGAGCAGGTTCAAGAAAGATACGCTAACAAAATTGGTGCCACCAGGGATCAGTTGATAAGAATGCAAGCGGCGTTTCATAACATTTCCGGCGCTGAAAACATGAATGATCTTGTAAAGGCATTAGCTGAGGCAAGATCAGCCGCCGCTGACATCAGCGGGCCGATTGGCGAAAAGATGTCGAAGGTGATTGATAATTTTGCGAAGGCGAACGGTGTTCTCGAAACAATTTCAAACGAAGCCGGGAAGAGTCGAATCAGTGTCAAGTCGCTGGTGGATATGTTTGGTGAGTTAGATAACATATCGAAAGTATCCGCTTCTGATTTGGTGTCTGCGTTTGGTGACAGTTCTGTGGCCGTTCAGCAATTGTTGAGCGCAGGCGCGCAGTCTAAATTTGCCGCAGTTTCAACAGCAACTAGCGCGTTAGCGAAACAAATAGAAGCGGTTGGCATCGAAGCGGGCGCATCGGCTGATCAAATGGTCAAGATCGGTGCGGCGACGAAGGAATTGACCACAGCAAGCGACATGCAGTCTTTCATTGTCGCATTGGCTGATGCCCGCGCCGAAGCGGAGAAAATCGGCGGGTCGGTTGGCGATGCCGTGATTGCCGCAATTGTCGAGATGGCAAACAAAGCTGACATATTGAAAGGTATCCTTGGCGATGCCGCCGATGAGGCTGTGCGAATAGCTGACGGATTGTCAGATGCCGTCAAGATTCGATTGGCTAACTCAAAACTCAGGTCTGGTGTGGCAAATGGCAATCTTCCGCCAGAAGCGTTGAGTGACCTGCAATTGACTAAAGAACAAATTGCCGCCCAAAGAGTGTTGGAGGGAATCCTTGCGAGACGTCGCGCTGCCAACAGCAGTCGCGGTAGTGGTCGTAGTGTCGGTGGTGGCGCGGCAACTGTGGACAAATTGTCGCAATCCTACAAGCAATTGCTGACCGCATTGAAGCCTGCCACAACGCAATCGGAAAAATACGCCGCCGCTGTGGACACAATTAACAAAGCTATGGCGGGCGGGTTGATTGCCAATCAGCAAGAATACACGCACATGCTTGACTTGGCAAACAAGAAGTATGGCGAGGCTGCGCAACGCATCGCTGATATGCAAGACATTGCCGATTCAATGGAACAAGCGTTTTCGGACGGTTTCATGTCAATCATCAATCATACCGATACGGTTGCGGGTGCGTTCAAGAAAATGGCATCGTCCGTTGTTTCCGAATTGTTCCGTATTCTCGTTGTGCAAAGGTTGGTGGGCAGTTTCAACGCTGCTACTGGTACTGGATCGGGTCTTGCGGGCGTCTTCGGAAAAGCACTGTCATTCGAGGGTGGTGGTTCAACCGGGTTCGGAATACGATCAGGCGGCGTTGATGGAAAAGGCGGGTTCATGGCGGTTTTGCATCCAAACGAAACCGTGATTGACCACAAGTCTGCCAATCGCAACGGGTCGCCAAGTCAAAATATTGTGGTCAACATCAGCACCCCGAACGCCGAGAGTTTCCGACAATCGCGTGCGCAGGTATCGTCCGACATTGCTCGTGCCGTCGCCATGGGCCGGAGGGGTATCTGATGGCATTTGTTGAGGTGCAATTCCCGACTAATATCAGTAGCGGCGCGCGCGGCGGTCCCGAGCGGCGAACGCAGATCGTGACCCTGGCCGGTGGCAATGAAGAACGCAACGCCAGTTGGGCTAACTCCCGGCGGAACTACGACGCGGCGTTCGGCGTTCGGGGAGCAGATGATCTTGCGGCGGTGGTGGATTTCTTCGAAGCCCGCAACGGACGGCTGATCGGCTTTCGCTGGAAGGACTGGAGCGATTACAAGTCTGGTGTTCCGTCCGCGACGGTCGCAAATACGGATCAGGCGATTGGCACTGGCGACGGCGCGACGGTGGCATTTCAGTTGGTCAAGGCTTATACTTCGGGCGCGGTGACGTGGTCGCGGACGATCACCAAGCCGGTTTCGGGGACCGTTGTGGTGGCGCTGGACGGGGTTGATCAACCGACTGGATGGTCAGTCGATACCACAACGGGAATTGTTACGTTTACCGCAGCGCCAGGGAGCGGTGTAGCAGTGACGGCAGGGTTCGAGTTCGACGTGCCGGTGCGGTTCGATGCCGATCGGCTGGATGTGTCAATGAGCATCGAAAGTGCCGGATCTATCGCGTCCGTCCCGTTGATCGAGGTGCGGATATGAAATCGCTGGGCGCAGGGCTGGCGGCACATATCGCTACGGGCGAGACAACACTTGCGTGGTGCTGGCGGCTGACGCGCACAGATGCGGTTGTTTACGGCTTCACCGATCACGATCTGGATCTGACATTCGATAGCACCACGTTCGAACCGGACAGCGGTTTTATCGCGTCGGAACTGCGCGGCGATGACAACCTGGGCGTCGATGCTCAGGATGCCGAGGGCGTGCTCAGTTCTGGCCGGATCACCGAGAGCGACATTGCCGGCGGGCTGTGGGACGGCGCGACGGTCGAGGTGTGGCGGGTGAATTGGGCCGACACCAGTCAACGGGTGCAGATGCGGGCCGGGCAGATCGGGCAGGTGCGGCGCGGCAAAGTGGTGTTTACCGCCGAGATGCGCAGTTTGGCGCACGTTCTCGATCAGCAGGTGGGACGGACGTTTCAAGGGACGTGCGATGCGGTGCTGGGCGATGCGCGTTGCACGATCGACCTTGAGAGCGCGAGTTACAAAGGCAGCGGCACTGTGGCCACAGTCAACCGGGATCGGGCGTTCACGGCGACGGGCCTGGGCGCGTTCGTGACGGATTGGTTCTCATCCGGCACGCTGGTTTGGGCGACGGGCGGCAATGCGGGCCTGTCTGTGGAGGTCGCGCGGCACGTGTTGGCGATCGGCACTGTGACCATCACGCTATTGAGCGAGCCGTTGGCGACGATCGCGACGAGCGACACTTTCACCATTCGCGCCGGGTGCGACAAGGCGTTTGCGACGTGCCGCGACAAATTCACCAACACCGCGAATTTTCGCGGCTTCCCGCATATTCCGGGTAACGATTCAGTGCTGCGGATTGCCAAGGTGGCGAACATCAATGACGGGAGTGTGCTGTGATCGTCGCCGCTGCCCGCCTCTGGCTGGGGACGCCCTATCACGATCAGGCATCGGTGCACGGCGTCGGGTGCGATTGCCTCGGGTTGGCGCGCGGCGTTTGGCGCGACATGATCGGTGACGAGCCGTTGCTAGTGCCACCATATTCCCGCGACTGGGGCGAGGTCGGTCAGATCGAGATGCTATCGGAGGCGTGCCGTCACGCCAGAATGACCGAGGTCCGCGAGCCGGTCGCCGGGGCGCTGGTGTTGTTCCGGATGCGCGAGCGCGCCATCGCCAAACACTGTGCGATCTGCACCGGCCAGACGCTGATCCATGCGCGCGAGAAACTGGGCGTGATCGAGGAACCGTTCACGGCGGCGTGGCGTCGGCGAATGGCGTTCGTGTTCCTCTATCCGGTGGGGGCTGTCTGATGGCGACGATTGCACTGGGCCTTGCTGGGCAGGCGTTGGGAGGATCGCTGTTTTCCGGCAGTTTCCTCGGGCTGAGCGGTGCTGCCATCGGCGGCGCTATTGGATCAGTTGCAGGTTCCGTAATAGACGCGGCTCTTGCCCCGACGCAGCACAGTGAGGGGCAGCGGCTGGATAAGCTGACCGCAACCAGCGCGACCGAGGGCGGCGTTGTCCCGCGCGTGTTCGGACGGATGCGCGTTGGTGGTAATCTGATATGGGCCACTGATTTCAACGAAACAACCACGACGGCGGGAAGCGGCAAGGGCGGCGGGCCGAAGGTCAGCAGCACCACATACAGCTATTCCGCCAGCTTCGCTGTGGCGATCTGCGAAGGGCCGATTACCGGCATCGGACGCATTTGGGCGGATGGTGACCTGCTGGACACATCAACCCTGACGATGCGGACATATCTGGGCGACGAGACGCAGGTGGCCGACACGTTTATTTCAACCACGATGGGCGCGGACGGGGCACCGGCGTATCGCGGCACCGCTTATGTGATGTTCGAGGAAATGGCGTTGGAGGGGTTCGGCAATCGTATCCCGCAGTTGTCGTTTGAGGTATTCCGCCCGCTGGCCGATTCCGATACCGCCGAGGGGACGGTCAAGGCGGTCAACTTGATCCCTGGTGCCGGGGAATTTATTTACGCGACCGAACCCGTCACATCCAGCACCGGGCCGACTACGACATCAGAGAATGTTCACGCGGACGATGATCGCGCCGATCTGATGGTGTCATTGGATCGGCTTGAGGCGTTGTCGCCGAATATCGAAGCTGTGTCGCTGGTTTCGGCCTGGTTCGGAGACGATCTGCGGGCCAGTTCCATTCTATTCAAGCCCGGTGTTGAGATCGCGGCCAAAACCACATCGCCGCAAACGTGGGTGGTGGACGGTGTCGCGCGTGCTGACGCTCATCTGATTTCGACCGGGGCAGGCGGCGGCGCGCTGTACGGCGGCACGCCGAATGATGCGGCGGTAGTGCAGGCCATTCAGGAAATCAAGTCGCGTGGTTTGCGGGTGACGTTCAACCCGTTTATTCTGATGGACATTCCGTCCAGCAACACCCTTCCGGACCCGTATTCCGACAATGCCGCAAGCGTCGGGCAATCGGCGCTGCCATGGCGCGGTTGGATCACGGTTTCACCGGCGGCGGGATATGTGGGCACCGTGGACAAGACATCCAGCGCCACGGCGCAGGTGACGTCGTTTTTCGGCGCGGCGGCAACGGGCGATTTCACGGTATCGGGCGAGACCGTCAGCTGGTCCGGTGCCGCCGGCGAATGGGGCTATCGCCGGATGATTCTGCATTATGCGCATCTGTGCGCGGCGGCGGGCGGTGTGGACACTTTCCTGATCGGCTCTGAGTTGGTCGGGATGACCACAGCGCGTGACAGCGCGACAAATTACCCGACGGTCGCGGCGTTGCAGACGCTGGCGGCGGATGTGAGCGGCATTCTCGGGGCGGGCACCGAGGTCGGCTATGCGGCTGACTGGACCGAATATTTCGGGCACCAGCCCGGTGACGGATCGGGCGACGTGTTCTTTCATCTCGACCCGCTCTGGTCTGATGCGAATATCGACTTTGTCGGCATCGACAACTATCTGCCGCTCAGCGATTGGCGTGACGGGTTCGATCACCTCGACGCGGTGGCCGGGTATCCGGCGGTCCATGATCGCGCCTATCTGCAATCCAACATCGAGGGCGGCGAGCGGTTCGACTGGTACTATTCCAGCACCGCCGATCGGGACGCGCAGACGCGCACGACGATCAGCGACGGGGCCTATAGCAAGCCGTGGGTGTTCAAGCCGAAGGATATTCGTAATTGGTGGCTCAACAGCCACTATGATCGACCGGGCGGGACAGAAAGCGGATCCGCGACGGGATGGGTGCCGCAGTCCAAACCTATCCGCTTCACAGAGTTCGGTTGTCCGGCGATCGACCGTGGCACCAATCAGCCAAATGCATTCTATGATCCGAAGTCGTCGGAAAGCGCGGTGCCATATTATTCGCGCGGATGGCGCGACGATGCGATCCAACGCGCCTATCTTGAGGCGATCACACTCTATTGGGCCGCCAACAATCCGACCAGCACGGTTTATTCCGATGACATGATCGACCTGACCAATGCGTCGGTCTGGGCATGGGACGCGCGGCCTTACCCGTGGTTCCCGAGCTTGGGCGATGTATGGGCGGATGCTGCTAACTGGCAATTCGGTCACTGGCTCAACGGGCGTCTCGGGTCGATTGCACTCGCCGCGCTGGTGCGCGAATTGTGCCTGAGTTCCGGCATCGCGTCCGCGTCGATCGACGTGTCGGGGCTGTGGGGATCGACGGACGGAATGATCGTCACCAGCATCGAAAGCCCGATTGCAACGATCAACATGCTGGCCGCGCATTTCGGGTTCGATGCGGTTGAGACCGAAGGCGTCATCAAATTCACCATGCGCGGCGCTGCGTCCGCGCTGACCTTGGCATCGACGGACCTGGTCGCCGGCGACGACGAGGACATCGAGCGGGTGCGCGGTCAGGAAACGGAACTGCCACAGGTGCTGCGTTGGACTGTGCAGCGATCCGATCAGGACTACGACAACGCGCTGGTCGAGGCCCGCCGGATCACCAGCGGCGCGGTGCGGGTAACGGCGCAGAGTTTCCCGATTGCTGTGCCGCCAGAAGAAGCCGAGCGTCGGGCGCGGCGCGCGTTGATCGAGGCGTGGGTTGGACGCGAAACCGCGTCATTCGCTCTACCACCGTCACGGCTGGCGCTCGATCCGGGCGATGTGGTCACACTGGATGGCGGCGATTTGCGGATTACGCGGATGGCGGATTCGGACAAGCGCGTGGCGGAATCGTCGCAAACGGATCGTGAGGTCTACGATCTGCCACCCGGCCCGGCCCGTGCCGTGAGAATGTCAACGCCTGCGACATTCGGCCTGGCGGATGTTAATATCCTCGATGTGCCGTTGCTCAACGGCGATCACACAGCGCCGCGACCGCTGATCGCCGTGGACGCGGACCCGTGGCCGGGTGTCGATATAGTGATGCGCAGCCCGGAGTTGGCGAATTGGACGACGTTCACGAACGTCACGGCGCGGGCCG
The DNA here is from genome assembly GCA_964466385.1 of uncultured Rhodobacter sp. GTDB lineage: Bacteria > Pseudomonadota > Alphaproteobacteria > Rhodobacterales > Rhodobacteraceae > UBA5972. The sequence goes on from CAYXNM010000004.1 coordinate 18,578, forward strand.
CCGTTGGTACGCTGAGCGCGGATCTGCCTGCCGGGCCGACCAGTCGCTGGGATCCGGCGAACACGCTCGATATCACGATCAACAGCGGCGCGCTGGGCAGTGTAACCGATCTGGCGCTGTTCGCGGGCGGCAATGCGTTCGCGGTCGAAACCGCGACCGGTGTCTGGGAAATCGTGCAGGGTCGCGATGTGTCACTGGTATCCACCGGGCGCTATCAGATCACCAATCTGTTGCGGGGCCGGCGCGGGACGGAATGGGCGATGGGCGCTCCGGCATCGGCAGGCGCGACGGTGGTGGTTCTCAATTCGTCGGTGTTCGAATTGCCGTTTGTCGCGGCGGATGTCGGCGTGCCGTGGAATATTACGCTGGGGCCGGCATCAAAACCCGTGGGTAACGACAGTTGGGTGACGGTTTCGGTCACGCCATCCGGCGCATCGCTCAAACCGTTTGCGCCGGTGCAGATGGCGGGGTTGGTGGAGACGTCTGGCGATGTCACGCTATCATGGGTGCGCCGGTCGCGCGACCCGGCGGCGGATGCCTGGGAACCGGTCGACGCGCCGCTGTTGGACACGCCCGAGGCATACGAGATCGACATTATGAGCGGGGCGACGGTCAAGCGGACGCTGGTTGCATCGACGACAACCGCGACCTATGCTGCTGCTGATCAGATCACGGACTTTGGCAGTGCTCTGGCTGTTGGCGGGACACTGAAAACAACCGCTTACCAGAAATCTCCGACACTGGGGCGGGGGTTCCCCGGCACCGAAACGATCACGCTGAATTGAGGACGCCATGACCACAACGCCGAACCTCGGAATGACCTATATCGACGCCGCGCAGGCGCAGAAGCACGTCACTCACAATAGCGCGTTGGACGATCTCGACGTGCTGGTGCAATCGTCAGTCACCAGCGCGACATTGACAGTTGCACCAGGCAGCCCGAGCGATGGGGACGCGTATATCGTGGCGGCCAGCGCGACCGGGACATGGGCCGGGCACGACGACGACATTGCCGCGTACCAGAGCGGGGCATGGGCGTATCATACGCCTGCCGCCGGGTGGGTGGTCTGGAATGCGGCCACCGGCACTGTGATCATCTGGGACGGAACCGCGTGGGTGGATTTCGCGGGCTCGCTGACATTCAGCCAATTGGGCATCAACGCCACGGCGGACACGACGAACCGTCTGTCAGTTGCTTCGGATGCGGTGCTGTTCAATCACAATGGCAGCGACAGTCAGGTCAAGGTAAACAAGAACGCCGCGACCGATGACGCGGGTTTCGTTTTTCAAGACGCATTCTCGACGCGCGCGCTGTTCGGGCTGCTGGCCGACGATGATTTCACCTTGAAAGTCAGTCCTGACGGCTCGTCGTTTGTTACCGCATTGACCGTCGATAAAACCACGGGGCATCTGACCGGCGATGCGGTGCAGTCCAGCGACACAGACACCACCGCCGGGCGGCTGATGGCGGTGGGTGCGTTCGGGCTGGGTGAGGACGCCGATACTCAACTAAGTAATGTGGACACCGATAGCACCTCGGGGTTCTATTATGGGTTTGGGGGGGCACATGCCAGCGCCACTCCAGGAACCAACCCATTTCCGACTCTGAACGGCGCCTTTGGGTTGGTGCAAGGTACTTGTAGTTTAGGGTCGACAACTGAATACCTTTGGCAAATCGCTTTTATGTTCGGTGGGGGTGGCATTGACGGATTTGCTTGGAGAGCAAAATCAACAACCGCATCGGGGTGGTCAACTTGGCAAGTCATGTTTGGTCGGCAAAACGTACTTGGCACGGTCAGCCAATCATCCGGCACCCCCACCGGAGCAGTGATCGAGCGGGGCAGCAACGCCAACGGCGAGTATGTTCGGTTCGCGGACGGCACGCAGATTTGCACACAAAAATGGACGTCCGTTTCGGTCTCGACGACGGATGGCTCAGTGTACATCGGCAGCGACATATCATGGACCTATCCTGCGTCTTTTGTCGCCGGTAGCAAAGTCGCGGGTGGCGGTCGTTTGCCATTAAGTGGGTCTCACGCTGGCGGAGCGCATCTGCGCACGAACAACACCATCACAGGCATCGTGGTGCCGTGGTGTTCCGTCTCGGTGACTACGCAGGACGTCGTAGCGATGGCCATTGGCCGCTGGTTCTAACGGAGGAAAACCATGCAAATCACTCTTTCCCCCATGCGCCGCGATGACCGGCTCGACCTGCGTCTGGCGGGTGACGTGCTGACAATCAACGGCGAGGCGTTCGATTTCAGCGCCCTGCCGGATGGTGCCACCCTGCCGCGCGAGGCCGTGACCAGTGATTGGCTGGCCTCGGACGTGGAGCGGATCGGAGGGGTGATCCACCTGACGCTGATCCTGCCGCACGGGGCGGATGCACCACAAGAGACGCTGTTCCCTGTGGCAATCGTGGCCGGGGATGGGCCGATCACACTGCCCGCGTATGAGACGGAGGCGATCGAATGAATATCGACATGACGCAGGTGGTCACAGCTGCCGACAAAGCGACGGAAGCAGAAGCGGCGCGGCTAGGGGAAGCCAAAGCGGAATGCCGCCGTCGCATCCTTGCCGTGGCCGATGAAATCGCCCAGATCAACCTCGCATCAGCCGCCGCCGCCGGGTTGATGACAAACGCTCAGATGGCGGTGTATTCGAGCGGGCTGGGGTGGGTGAACGCAATGCGCGCTGCGTCGTCGACCATGCCCGCCGACACCGACTATAGGAACGATGCCGCCTGGCCGCCGGTCCCTGCCGGGATGGCCGAATTGGCGGCGGAGTTCTGATCGACCAAGGCGTCAGCCCACATTGGGCGGCGATAGCAACGGAAACCGGCCATGCCCGGAAGGATGATTAAATGAGCGAAGATGAGGACCGGGGCCGATGGGAAGGCGCGGTTGAAACCGTGCAAAAGGCGCTCGTCAAGCGGGTTGATCGGCTGGAATATGGCGTCGTGTCGATCCTGACGGCGCTTGCGGTTCTCGGGCTCAAAAGCATGGGGTTGTTTTGATGGCGAATATGATGCTTCACGGCGCGGCGGTAGCAGTCGGGTTGGCGGCGGCCCTGGGGTTCTCGACCGCGAAAACGCAGTTGACGGAGCGGCACCTGGCGCTGGTGTCGCTGACCTATTCCGACGGCGATTTCGTGCAGGAAATGCAGGCGCATCCAGATGGTATTCAGGCGCGATGGCGGGCGGAAATTTTGCAGGGGGACCGGATTATCTGCGCGTCGGGCAACGGCGTCGGCGGGTATCAGTCGCGGCCCGTGACCATGGATATAGATACCTGGACAGGCCGTCCGGGTTGTGAGGTTCGGTTGATTGACGGGGTGAGGTATACCGGGATAGCCTCTTGGGAATACACAGGCGAGGATGAGACCATGGTGACGGTTTCAGGTGACGTGCCGTTCGTTTACGAAAGGAAATGACATGCCGCCAAATCCGATTGGAATTGTAATCCACACATCGGCCACACCGGCGAGTTGGCTCGTTGTGCACAACACGCTTGAGACGCAGCGGGACGCGATCGCCCATTACCACACGGCCCCGCCGCCCCAAGGACGCGGATGGCGGGCGATCGGTTACAACTGGCTGATCGGGCGCGACGGCGACGAGATCGGCGGGCGCGATCTGGATGGTGACGGCGACTGTTTCGAAGAGGTTGGGGCGCACGTCAAAGGGTGGAACAGCAAGACAATCGGCATCTGCCTGATCAGCACGGATAACACCGGCACAGCGAATGACCGGATCGAGGATCATTATACGCGTGCGCAGATTGCGACGCTGACCCGGCGGGTTGCCAGATTGCGGAAAATGTTTCCGTCGATCAAGTGGGTCAAGGGACACAACCAGTTCGCCAACAAGGCATGCCCGATGTTCAATGCCGAGCGTTGGTACAAGGGCCTATCGCCGACCCGCCCGTTGGCTGCGTCGAAAACGCTGCAAGGCGTAACGGTGGCGGGGACGGCCTTGGCCGGCACGGGCGCGACGGCGCTGAGCGCGCTGGACGGCAATGCGCCGCGGCTGGCACTGTGGATATTCATCGCCGCCGGATTGATCGGGCTGATCGTCATCTGGCGCGAACGGGTGCTGAAATGGAAACGGGGAGTGAAGTGATGAACTACGCACCATTCGCGCGGATTCTGCTGCGGTATTTCGCCGGGGTTCTCATTGCGTCCGGTTGGCTGGACGCATGGACGGCAAACATATTGGCGTCCGATCCCGACCTTATGAACATGATCGCCATGCTGATCGGCGCGGCCATCGGGTTCGTGTCCGAGTTCTGGTACAGCCTGGCGCGCCGGGATGGCGGGGCAACATGATCGGGTGGTTGATTACCAGCCGCTTCGGGCGGGCGCTGGCGGGCGCTGGGGCGCTGATAGCGGCATTCATGACCACCTACATCGCCGGGGGGCGTTCCGCCCGTAGGCGGGCCGCTGAGAAGGCTCTGCGGGACAGCCTCGAAAGACAGGAAAGGGGACGGGATGAAGTACGCGATCTTCGCGGCGCTGATCGGGACGCTCTTGACCAGCGGCTGCGCGACAACGATGGCCGCTGGTGACGCCGGTTGCGTCAGTTATGGCGAGGCCCGGTTGACAATGCCGCGCGAAACCGCAACGCTGGATGCCAAATGGCTTCGCTGGATTGCGACCATGGACAGCCGCATGACGGGGACGTGCCGATGACCAGCGACATTGATATCCAAATCAAACTGGCCGAGGCGCAGGCGCATCATTGGCATCGGCAGGTCGAGGCGTTGCGTGCCAAGCAGCGGGAACAGCGGGGCGATTTCCCCGAGCGGCCAGAATGCGATTTTGACGAACGGAATAGCGGAGAAACCGCTATGAGACATCGCGCAAGAAAACGATCCTGGCCGCGCTGATAGCAGGCGCGGCGGCAATCCAGGCGCACGCACAGCAACCGCCATGTGCGCCATCGCCATTGGTGCAGCGTCACCTCGTCATGCGGTGGCATGAGGAACCGATCGAATCGGAAACACGCGACATTGACGGACAGGAGATCACAATGCAATTGTGGGCCAACATGACCACAGGCACATGGACGCTGATCGGGACCGATGGCTCAATCATGTGTGTGCTTGGTGTTGGCCGCGATCTGCAAGGGCGCACTCTGGGTGATCTGTTGAACCCGACAGAGATTCGCCTGTAGGGGGCCGATATGAATGTACCGTGGCCCTATTGGGTGTCCCATAACATGATCGCCGTCGCTATAAGTCTCGTCACCTTGGAGATCGGCAGGCGCGGCGTTGTAATCTGGCCGTTGGCCGGCGCGCTGTTCTATGCGTCCCGTGAAATTCGGGACCGTGAAAAATTCGGGTTTTGGGACTGGATGGGCATGACACCAATTCCGATCGGGGTGACGCTATCGGCGGCATTGTCGCTTGACATGATCGGCCCATGACGGGCTGATGCGCACCGGGCGCTTCCCGGTATTCCCTCTGGATGTTTTTCCCGAGCCCCGCTGGCGAAAGTTGGCGGGGCTTTTGGATTTGCGCGGGCGGTTCACAAGATCAGCCATCGAGCATTTTCGCATCAGCGCGCATGGCTTTCTGAACGCCGAGTTCGAAGCGGCAAATGACATGTGGAAATTGTCCGCGCCAATAATTGCAAAGCGTTTCGAAGATGCCACTTTCCTGCAGTTCGTCAAGGGCGGGCGGCACGCCATCAAGGTAGTCCAAATAATAGCCTTCGGCGACTATCGCATATGACAGGGCCGTACAGTCCAGATGTGAGTGCAGTGTATAAATATACCCGGCATCTTTACCCGTGAACACTTCCCGAATTTCTTTTGGTGCTATCACTTGACGGCAATGATAGCATTGGTGGGGCTTGCTCCCTCTCCGTCGACGCCTGCTAATTTCTTCACTCATCATCGAGCATCTCCGCCGCGTCGCGCATCGCGGCGATTGTGTCGGTGATCGCATCGCTCTCGCTGATGTCAAACGATGCCAACCATGGGCAAAAGCGTTTCATTTCATTCTTCCATTCCCGGCATTTTGATGCCATGTCCACGGCGCGCAATTGCGTCAACGATTGCCAACTCGATAGTATCGCCATGACCTGATCCAACGGGTTCCGCGTCGTCACAATTGAGCGTGCAGAAATAGGTCGATTTGGTGACTGAAAATCCAATCGCCATGCCGCTCACAGCCCCTGTGGCCATCAATTCTTCAAGTTGTTTCATTGTCGATCACCAGTTTTTTTGCTTCATTGATGTAGTAAAACCAATTTACGTTGTCCCATCGGAATTGTGACATGTCGTTGATGATGGTCACAGTCCACCCGGCCTGCACTCCAATGTGACGCTCGACACCGGGTTTCTTCGCGAGCGGTGGCATTACCTTGTCGAGCGTCACGCCATCGGTGCTGACGTAGTAACGTGTCGTGTTCTGTACCGGTTGACCTGACGCTTCGAGGCGGCTGGATCGAGGCACCTTGACCGACAATGCGAAGTCGAACGGGTCACTGTGCGCCATGATGAAATCTTCAACCGGAACACCTTCGACCATCCGCGCTTCTGCGGCTTTACGCACCACCAGCATCGAGTGGTCCTGATGCCACTGACGTTCGCGCGTGGACGGATCATCCAGTGGCGTCAGATAGGCGTAGGCACCGATGCGCTTGCATTTCCCATCCGACTTGACCGCAATGTAGCTGTTGACATCGCGGATGTGCATCTCTTTGTATCGCGCGGATTCGAGTTGCAGACCGGTGCGCTTTTCCCATGCGGCACATACATCTTTCATCCACGTCACGAGACCGAGGGATTTTCGGACCCGCACCGTCAAACCGTCCGTATTGATCTGGATCATTTCCACATCGGGATATCCGGCTTGGAGCCATTCGGCCAACATGCAGAGCATCAATTGTCCGTTAATAGTTATCGCCATCGTATATTGCGGATCGTAAAACGGGCTGTAAACATTGTTGGAGTCACCATAGACGCCGTTCAACGCCAACTTGAGCATGGCGTTTTCGGCAGTACCTTTTGAATATTCTTTGCGCATTTCATATACGCGCTTGTAAATATCGCAGAATTGCTCCGACAGGTGTTGCGGGAAAAAACGGTTGCTGATCGCCAGGTTTGGGTAGTAGGACGCCACGTCCCAATCCCATATTTGCCAATCGTCATCTTCGCGTATCGTCACGCCGTGCTGCGACCCGTGGATGCCGCCCGTGCCGAAGTCATAGGTGAACCCGTTGATGGCACATGACGTGTCTGTGAACACGCCTTTGGCTTCGATATAACCGTCATACCCGGTCAGCGTCTGCGCTTCGAACCACGATTTGATGCGCTGAAATTCCGGGTGAGCGAATTGAATCTTGGGGCTGATCACGTCACGCAGCGCAATCTTGTCACGCATGGTTTGGCGCGGTTCACGACGGCCAGCAGGCCGATGATAGCAAGGCGTCCCGGCGCGTTCCAATTCACGCTCAAAGAATTTCTTGCCGATCTTGGTGTCGTTCATATTCAGCACGTCCTGCATATCAGGATACGCAGCTTGGAGTGTGTCGCGGAACGCGATTTGATCTTTGGTGACGTGGTAGAATTTCAGCGTTTCGCTAACATCATGGCACATGTAGGCGATGATTTCGTCTTTTTGTTCCCATGTCGTCGGTTGGTCAGACGGATAGGGAAGGTCGACAATGTCGGCTGACCGCATGTTGATTTCCAGCTTCTTGAGGCCGGTCGATCTGGCGCGATTGTCAAAATGGTGAATCAGGTACAAATCGCCTTGCGTCACGATGCGGTCAGATGGCCACACGGTGTGCGCGAAGCGGTCGCCTCCTGTGATTATTGCGGTGCCTTTGTTGTGCGCGTCGAGTGCCGTGAAGTTGCCTTTACGAATGAGATGATCGACGACCGGCCAATCGAAGCCGACATTGTTGAACCCGAACATCCGTGCATTGGTGTCGCGCAACCAATAAATGAACCGGATAAAATCCGCGCCTTGATCACGCCGATCTGACACCTCGAAGATGAAACGCGTTCGTGTTTCAACGTGAGTCAGATCGACGCAAAACAGGTCCAGATACGTCTCGATATCATAGACCCAGTCGTTCACAGCATCTGCCTTTTTATATCGTATGCCGCGTCAGGTCCGTAGGCGGCAATCAACGCCGCCTTGATGACCCGGCCAGCATCCTCTGCGGGGATGACCGCCAACGCATCTTCCATCAAGATGCGGTAGCGATCCTCTTGTGAGACATACTTGCGCATCACCTTTGCCCCGGCAAAGGCGGCGGGCCGGTCAGGATGGCCGTATGCGGTGCCACGTTGGGGGGTGCTGGCGGCAGGCTACCATGGGATGCAATCGTCTGCGGGGCAGGCGGTTGGGTGGACGCCATACCCGGCATAGGGACAGTTGCCCCCGGCATCGGGACCGGGACAGTAGGCGGGACCGCTCCAAACGCCTGACCTGCCCCGGACGCTGTTCCGAGTGGACGCGCGCCAGGTGGCAACGCAGTAGGCGCAGAGGCACCGCCAAATGCCGTTGCCGCGTCAACACCACCACGGATTTCGTCGCCTTCTGCGATCAAACGCACAACGTTCACGTTGATGTATATTCCGACGCGATCGCCTTGTTGACCGTTGAACACGATATTGCCCGCAACCTGCACGAAGTAGCCGCGCTTGATCGTCGCAATGTCAATTTCGGTAAAGGCCGGATCGGCGCCGACCGCTTTTGGCAGAAATCCTGTGCTGAACCACATGACGAAACAACCTTGCGTGTTCTCGTTGAGCACGCCTTTGGCGTTGGGTTTGTCGCCATCCGATACCTTCATGGAAAAGCCAGTAAACGTCGAGAACCAGTTCTGCATCCGGCTCAATGCGTCGGGGGTCGATGCCAAATCGGCGGTCAGATACGGGTACCACTGTTCTGTCAGCAACGGCCAGATTTCAGCCTTTTGAAACGCGACCCCGAACTCGAAGTGCTGTTTATCCTCAGGGATCGGGCGACCCTCATAGTCTTTGGCCCGTTTTTCGGTCAGCGATCCGCTAACGAAACGCCCGACGCAGGGGGTGAAAAAGTCCAGTCGTTCACTCATTGTTCGTTTCCTTTTGCCAAGAGAGTGATGATGACGCCAAGCACGCCGAGTGTAGCGCCGAGTGCGGTGTGAACCAGCACATTCAATCCCTTGGCGCTGGCGATGAATCCGCAGATCACGGCGCAAATCACCCAGATGACCAGCCATGCCGCAACAGTCATTTGAACATCCTTTCATAGTATCCATCCGGCACAGGACGGAGTTTTGCCGCAGTGCGCGGCGTTTCGGTTAGCAGAGCAAGCGTTTCGTGATCCGCCCCGCGACGTTCCAACTCAGCCGGTGTGACCATTTTTCCGCTTGTCGGATCAAGGCCCGTCGCCATTTCGATCATGGCCGGTGAGCAATTCCAGCGCCGTTGCCCATATCCCTGTTCGCGCATCCATCCGGGGATATTTTCGCCCCGATCCATCCGCGCGTTCGCCTCTGCGCGAACCGCATCCGCAACGCCTTTCAGCATTGCTTCCGCGTTGGCGACGAACGCCAATTCTTCTGCCAATTCAGCAACGGTTCTGTTGCGTGCCTGGGCGTGGTGCATGTGATGCAGCGTCTCATAATTGACATGAGCGACCGCTGAGCAAATCCCGGCGGCGGGACAATATCGACAATGTGTGCCGGGTGTTGCCGTAGCATCGTCGCTCAGACATTTTTCACCCGCAGCTTCAATCCGGTGCACCTTTGACAGCAATTCCTCGGGGAACATGGCCACAGTGCGGTGAACGCCGCTTGGATGGTAAGCGCGCGGTTGATAGATGCCAAGCACGACTTTCCTGACGACCGGACCGCGCGCCATCATGTGACGTAGGATGGCGCCGGCGTAGATCGTCACTTGCGGCGTTGTTGCCTCGACCGGAACATATCCGTATTTCAGGTCATCGACGCGCAACGTGCCGTCAGTCAAGACGGCAAATGCGTCGGGCGTTCCGGCGATATGAGTGTTGAGACGTACTCGACGTTCAACGTCGATCCGACCACCATAAGACCGCAACATTTCCACATAGCCGTTGATGTGGTGGATCATCGCATTGTCAACGACCCATCCATTCTCCGGGTGCTGAATACCCGTCTCGACAGGTTGGTCACTCAGCATCATTTCAGCCAGCCAGGCCGCGCAGGTGCCTTCACGGGCCGGATCCGACGGCGGAACGTCGGGCACTTGCGCAGCCAGTCTTGGCATCGCGGCGCACTTGGTCCAGATCGGCGCGGCTGATGGACGAAGCTGCATTGTCATTTGTCGTCGCCATCGGTCAGGGGTGTCACCTCAACAGCATGATTATTGCGAATCGCCCAGTAGAGATGGTTGGAGAACCAGACGCGCGAGTCGTGATTGTCGTGATCGAACGTCCTGGTGTGGATAATTTCGTCGGGGTCTTCGACACCAAAGGTGTCAATACAAACGGGAAATTTCATTGGAGTTGCCTTTGAAAAAGAGGCGGGGCCGAAACCCCGCCAGTTGGGGAGTATTCATGCGGCGTTGAGTTTTTCCATCATGGCCGCCCGCGCCGACTCGTTGGTCTGATAGACTTGGAAAGAGTCGCTGGCGGGGCCGCCGGTGGTTTCCTCGTACCATGCCGTCATGGTGTCGGCGTCAACCACATTGCGTTCGACCACTTCTTTCAGCTTTTCCCAAAACGCCTCGAACGTCACAGGCTCCGGTGCGCTGGGCGGCATCGGCATCGCAGCGGGTGCGGGTGCTGGCATCGGCAGATCGGCGGGCGGCTCGACATCGCCACCGGATGCCAAAAACGCTTTCTTTGCCGCCGATGCTTCGTCCGCTTTCCCCCGCGCGCTGCGCCACATGCCCTTGGCCGTGAAAGACGGCGGATTAGCGTGGATCGTCGCATCATAAGGCATCCCGTCCGCGTCGGTGTCGGCGGTGTCGGCGGTGTCGGCGGTGTCGGCGGTGTCGGCGGTGTCGGCGGTGTCGGC
>CAYXNM010000004.1:29678-38790 GCA_964466385.1 uncultured Rhodobacter sp.
GATAGCCGGCGCGGGCGTGGGTGCGGGCGTGGGTGCGGGCGTGGGATCGACGCCGAAGCCGAGGTGCATTCGCATTTCGTCCATATTGTCAAACTCATAGGTGAGGTGCAGTTTCATCGAGGCATCCTTTTTACCACTAGACAAGATCGGACAATATCGGCTAAGATGAGACATGTCAAGCCCGGTTCTGCGCGATTACCAACAGCAATTAAAGACCGACCTGTATGATATATGGGATCGCAACGTGTGTCTCGTGTCACCAACAGGCAGTGGCAAGACGGTCGTTATGTCAAGCATCGCTGGCGATCAGGTCGATCCTGGGGTGGCAATCGCTCATCGTACTGAATTGGTTGGACAAATCAGTATGGCGATGGCTGACAACGGCATATCTCACAACATCATCGCCGCTGCAAATACCGTAAAATTCTGCATCTCGCAACATGTTCGGAAATATGGCCGCAGCTTCTACGATTCGCACGGGATGGTCACAGTGGCGGCGGTCGATACGCTTTTGTCGCGTGCGCCGCGCTTGGTGCAATGGGCGGCGATGCAAAAGTGGTGGATGATAGATGAGTGCCATCACCTGCTGCAAAAAAATAAATGGGGAAGGGCTACTGACCTATTCACCAACGCGCGTGGCGTAGGCGTCACGGCAACACCGATCCGGGCCGATCGCAAATCGTTGCACCGGATACAAGGCGGGCTGTTCGACTCGATGATCGTAGGGCCGTCAATGCGCGACCTGATCGACCGCAGATCACTCTGTGATTATCGGATATGGGCACCGCCGCAATCCATTGACCTGGGCGGCGTCAAGATCGGCGCGACCGGTGATTATGTGCAAAAGGGGTTGAGAGACGCTGCGCACAAGTCGCGTATCGTGGGCGACGTGGTGCAGCATTACCAGACGCTTGCCGAGGGTCTGCGCGGCATCACCTTCACAGTAGACGTAGAACAGGCCGTCGAGCTTGCCAAGGCGTTCAATGACGCCGGGGTGCCTGCCATCGCAGTCAGCGCCAAGACACCGGACAGCGTGCGGGCCGAGGCGGTGCGCAAGCTGCGCGACGGCAAGGTGCTGCAATTGGTTAATGTCGATCTGTTCGGAGAAGGTTTCGACGTTCCGGCGGTGGAGTGCGTCAGCATGGCGCGGCCAACAATGTCGTATGGACTCTTCGTACAACAGTTTGGCAGGGCATTGCGTCCGTTGCGAGGCAAGACGCACGGGATCATCATCGACCACGTTGGCAACGTCAAGAGGCACGGTCTGCCCGATGCGCCGCGTAAATGGAGTCTATTGGCAGATGAGCGCGGCAAACGCGGCGCGCGTGACATGGACATCACCCCTGTGACCACATGCCCCGCGTGTTTCCGCGCCTATGAAGCCGTTACGCCGATCTGTCCATTTTGCGGGTATCGACCCGAACCGGCGTCACGGTCGCGCATCGAATGCGTTGACGGTGATCTGATCGAGTTGGACGCGAACATGTTGGCGATGATGCGCGGCGAGGTGGATCGAGTGGACGGGCCAGCACAGGTGCCGTTCAGTGCGACACCGGTCATTGAGAAGGCGGTGCGCAAACGGTGGAATGAGCGACAGAGCGCGCAAGGTGAGTTGCGCAACCACATCGCCATATGGGCCGGGGTGTTACGGGACCGTGGCGCCGACGACCATGAAATTTACCGCCGGTTCTGGCATTCGTTTGGAACCGACATAATCACAGCGCAGACGCTGGGGGCGAAAGGTGCCGCTGAGCTTGCTGCGCAAATTCAGGAGACGTGGAGATGACTGACGCAGAATTGGCGATATGTGCGCTTGAAAAACTAAGCAATGAAGTGGGTGATTCGATTCGATTGGCGGGATGTATGTCCGCCATGATGGCTACGCTGTTGGTTTATATGACATCTGGTGAAAATAACGGACGGAGAGCCAATGCTCGACTGCATGACTCGGTTGTGCCGATGATCGAGGAAATGATTGCTGAAATGACGAAAGAGGTGACAGAATGACAATCATTACCAAAGACCGCATCGCGGCGCTGGGCAATATCAATCGGTGGCGCGGCTGGACCGTGCGTCCGTATAGCGTATTGGAACACACCGTGATCGGGGTTGACGCCGTGCGGGCGCACGGCATGCGTGAAGATATTCAACGGCAGTTCTTGCTGCACGATTTGCATGAAAGCGAAATCTGCGGCGACGTACCAGTGCCAGACAAAGAGCGATATGTTAACCGGGCATTTCACGACGCATGTGCGGCGTTCGACCGATCTATCGGGATGTCAAACGACAGGTTTGTGCGGATGGGGTGCCAGTACCTCGATCATCGCATGAAACTGGTGGAAGCCGACTTGCTGCTGCTCAAACGTCCCGGCGTACAGGTGGAACCGCCGAATTACAATGATCCGGTGCAACGTACCATCCGCGACCTGATTATTGGCAATGCGTATGCGGATGGCGAAACGATATTCTGGGAACAATACAAAAGGCTGATATGATGGATGACCGCGAAACAATCGTACGTCTTGCGCTGCTGCTGGATGCGGCAATGCCGGCGTTTGACCGATGGGCGCGCATCGAACGCGACAGGGAAAAAAACAAAACAATCCGTCAAATCACCGCTCAAGAACGGGCCACGGCAGCGCGCGAGTTATTGAAGGAAGTTGCCGCGAAGTACGGCCTGCCAATATGACCACCGAGGCCGAAACGCAGCAACAGATACGCCTCGAAGCGGCGCGACAGGGTACGCCCCTGTTGCGCAACAATTCCGGGGCGTGCGTTGACCAGACGGGCCGGATGATCCGCTACGGTCTGGGTAATGACTCAGCGCGCATCAACAAGACGTTCAAGTCGTCGGATCTGATCGGCATCTGGCCGGTACGGATCGGGCCGGAGCATGTTGGACAGACACTCGGGGTGTTCACAGCCATCGAGGTAAAGCGGCCTGGGTGGCGCGGCCCTGAGAACGATCGGGACAGAGCGCAAGCGGCGTTCGGCCAATGGGTCACAGATCATGGTGGATTGTTCCGGTTCGCCACCAGCATCGAGGACATTTGGCATGGTTAAGTTGCCGATCAGCGGCAGACAATTTGTCATTTTACAAGCGGCGGAACGCATCGCCCGTGAGCGCGGCATGTGGGCCGTCACGCATGGGGCTGTGGCCAAACGCTGCACGGTGCCAACCAGCAAATCCACAGTCAAATATTACTACGGCACCAAAGGGGCGCTGTGGGACGCTTTGCTGGATAACGCAGATGACGACAAACTGCGCAACGATGCGCGTAGGATGGGATGGTTGGGATGACCGTCTCACTACGCTACGCTGACGCGCGCGACGTGCTGCGAACGATACCTGACGGGGGCGTTGATTTGATTGTGACCGACCCGCCATATCCGGTTATCAGCGGTGGGGCGGGCAATCCTGGTGACGGATCACCATCCGGCATCATTGCGTCAAACGATGGCAAAATCACACGTCACAACGACATCGACATTTCCGAATATGCTGGCGAATTGTTCCGAGTGCTGCGTGATCCGGGGCACTGTTACGTGATGGTTAACATGTTAAATTTATGGCGGTTCCATGCGGAGTTGACGCGCGTAGGATTTCAGGTTCACAATCTGCTGGTTTGGCACAAAACGAACGTGACGCCAAACCGCTGGTACATGAAAAACGCCGAGTATGTCTTGTTCCTGCGCAAGGGGTTGGCGTTCCCGATCAACGATTGCGGCCTGAAAACAGTGCAGACAATGCGCAGCGTCAGAGAACGATTTCACCCGACCGAAAAGCCGATCAAGTTGATGCAGCAATGGATCGAGGCGTCCAGCCAACCCGGCGAAACGGTGTTGGACCCGTTCATGGGCGCGGGATCAACCGCCGTCGCAGCGCACCGCGTCGGACGACGGTTCATCGGCGTCGAGATTGACCCGGAATACTACATGGCCGCGTGTCGACGGGCGAGGGTGATGCCGTGACAGTCTGGTACAACGAGAATGACCTGAAAGCCGCAGCATGGTTGCGGGAATTGATTGACGCGGGACATATTGCGCCGGGCGTCGTGGATGAGCGGAGTATTGTTGATGTCAAAGCGACTGAGTTGGCCGGTTTTACACAGTGTCATTTTTTCGCGGGAATCGGCGGATGGTCACACGCCTTGCGACTTGCCGGATGGCCCGACGACAGACCGGTGTGGACAGGATCTTGCCCCTGTCAGCCGTTCAGCGCAGCGGGTAAGAGACTCGGCATCACAGACGACAGACATCTCGCACCAACATGGCTCAACCTCATTGACCAGTGCCGACCTGCAAGCGTCTTTGGAGAGCAGGTTGCGACGGCTGTTACCAAAGACAGGTGGCTCGATACTCTATTCGATGCACTGGAAGGAGCAGGTTACGCCTGCGGGGCGGCGGTTGTCCCGGCTTGTGGCGTCGGTGCGCCGCACATCCGGCAAAGACTTTGGTTTGTTGCTCGCCGGGTGGCCGACGGCAAAAGTTCAAGATACGCGGCACAGTCCGCAGAACGCAGACAACAATTTACAACGCGGGCATCAAATGCACTTGCCCCATCTTGCTGGCCTAGCCGGGTGGCCGACAGCGACGACACGGGACCACAAGGACGGGGCGGAATGCCCGAACGTGCCGGTGAATGCGTTACTCGGGCGGGAAGTGTGGGGCGTTCAACCAATACGCCTGACGACCCGTGGTCAATTGCTGACTGGCTCTACTGCCGGGATGGCAAGTGGCGGCCAGTTGAACCCGGAACATTCCCGCTGGCTCATGGGATACCCGGCAGAGTGGGGCTGTTGCGGGGCTACGGCAATGCAATCGTTCCTCAAGTCGCAGCGGAAATCGTCAAATGCGTGATGTAATTACTAACTATATTGTGCGCTCTTTGTTGAGTCGCCCAAGAATTGCGTTGTTTGACGTAGATAGCAAAATTCCGAATTTGGCGTTAATGCGACTTTCGTCATTTTATAAATCAATCGGTTATGACGTTGAGTGGTATGACCCGACGCACATATACGAGCGAGTTTATGCGTCAAAGATATTCAAATTCAGCAACGAACCAATTATTAAACATCCCTCTGTTATTCGTGGTGGAACCGGTTGGAGTAGTTCTATAAAATTACCACAAGTTATTGAAAATATGATTCCCGATTATTCAATCTATAATTATTCTGACAACATAGGCTTTACAATGCGTGGATGCAGATTTCGTTGTAAGTTTTGCGTTGTTCCTGAAAAAGAAGGAAAAGTATATTCAAATAACACAATAACTGACATTTGGACGCAGCGAAAAAGTGATTTCGTTATGCTGCTAGACAACGACTTCTTTGGCAATCCGCAATGGAGCGAAAGAATTGCTGAAATCAGAAAATATAATTTGCGCGTTTCGTTTTCACAAGGATTGAATATCAGAATAATAACCGAAGAACAAGCGAAAGCGTTGGCTTCCGTCAGATTTAGAACAATGACGGGCAATCGCAAAATGGTTCATTTTGCATGGGATCAATGGGGGAAAGGTACTGAAAAACTAATAGACGAAGGATTTGATAGAGTCGTATCGCACGGCATCAAACCTTATATGATGACATTCTTTGTGTTAATCGGATGGCATACGACCGAAGAACAAGATTTATACAGAATAAATAAATTACACAACAAAGGCGCACATGTTTTTGTGATGCCATATAACAAAAAAGACCCGTATCAAAAAGCATTGGCGAGATGGAATAATGCTCACCTGTGGAGAAAAATTAAATGGGTTGATTATCAAACTGCAACATGGACACATCCAGATGCAATTACCTGACCGCTATCTCAACTGGCGCACCATCGACGGGCGCAAGGTTCCGGTGCGACGCGACGGTGTGCCATGTGACGCCCATGATCCGGCGAATTGGGTCACATTGGCCGAGGCCGAGTCTACCGGGCTAGGCGTGGCGTGGGTTCTCAACGGCGATGGGTGGTTTTTTCTTGACCTGGACAAATGCCTGGTCGACGGGGTGTGGTCACAGCAAGCGCGGGCTATCTGGGCGTCATTCTCAGGCGCGTGGGGCGAGGTGTCGCAGTCTGGTGCCGGGTTGCACATCCTCGGGCGCTGCGACCCGTCACAGATGGCTGACCGGCGCAACAAATGGGACGGATGGCTTGAGTGCTACACCGACAAGCGGTTCGTTGCATTCGGCGGTCAGGGATGGGCGCCGATTGGCGGTCAGGCGCGCGACGTAGACTGGACGCAGCAATTGCTGCGCCTGGTGCCCGAGCGCGAACACCTTGGCGGGTTGATGCCGGGTGTCGATCCCGAGTGGAACGGGCCGGATGACGACGATGCGCTGTTGTCGATTGCGATGCGGTCGGGAAGTGCCGCTGCGAAATTCGGCGTCGGCATCACCTTCGCTGATTTGTGGGAAGTGCGTCTCGATGTGCTGCACATGACCTACCCACCATTCGACGGTGGCGACGGCTTTGATCATAGTTCAGCCGACATGGCGCTGATGTCGATGCTGGCGTTCTGGACCGGCAAAGATCAGCCGCGCATGGATCGCCTGTTTCGCCGGTCTGGATTGATGCGCGACAAATACGACAAGCGCGAAGATTACCGTCGCGCGACGATCCAGAGCGCGGCGCGGCTTTGCAGAGCGGTATATGGTGGGGGCGGAAAGGCCCGCTCCGCTCAGGCCAGGGAGGATGGCGCAGAGAGCGGAGAGGTGTATTTGACTGTGCCCGAGATGATCGAGCATTTCAAGGGATGTGTCTACGTCAGAGATGCGCACCGTGTCCTGGTGCCAGACGGCACAATGCTCAAGCCTGAGCAATTCAACGCGGTCTATGGCGGCCACATATTTCAGATGATGCCAGACGGGACCAAGCCGACCAAGAAAGCCTTCGAGGCGCTGACAGAGTGCGCGGCGCATCATTTTCCGCAAGCTGTCCGTCCCGTGTTCAGGCCGGGCGAGTCACCAGGCATTGTTTTGCCGGATGGCGGTGTCAATATCTACGTCAAACCTGACATTCGGGCCGTCGAGGGCGACGTGGGGCCGTTCCTCGATGTGTTGCGACGTGTCTTGCCCGACGACAGCGACAGGGCCATCCTGACGGCGTATATGGCGTCTGTGGTGCAAAACCCCGGCGTCAAATTTCAATGGGCTCCGGTCCTGCAAGGGACCGAAGGCAACGGCAAAACGATGATCGCGTCATGTGTCGCATATGCGATCGGTCAGCAATATGTCCACCAGCCCCGAGCGTCACAGCTTGCTGGAACCTATAATGAATACATGGAAGGCAACATATTCATCATTGTCGAGGAAATTCACATGGGAAATCGGCGTGAGATGCTCGATGAATTGAAACCATTGGTCACAAACCAGTGGATCGAGATGCACAAGAAATACGGCGACAAGAGGATGATCGAGAACGTCGCAAATTGGTTTTTCTGCACCAATTATCGTGATGCGGTGCTGAAATCGAAAAACGACCGCCGATATGCCATTTTTTACACCGCTCAACAAAGTGCTGCCGATCTGGTACGCGACGGAATGGACAACGGCTATTTTCCACAGGTGTATGATTGGCTGCGCGACTGTGGCTATTCGCACGTGGCTCACTATTTGGCGCATTATCCGATACCGCCGGAATTGGACCCGGCTAAAATGTGTCACCGTGCGCCAAACACGTCCAGCACAGGGGCCGCGATCGAGGCGAGTGTTGGCGGTGTCGAAGCGGAAATCATGGAAGCCGTAGACAGTCAGACAGTCGGTTTCAGGGGCGGTTGGATTTCGTCATGGCATTTGCGTCGAATGTTGCGCGACAACGGGTTCAGATTGCCGTACAACAAGATTGGCACTATTTTAGCGGAGATGGGATATATTAAAGGTGGTCGATCATCTCGCAGAATAATGCGTGAAGATGCGACTCAGCCTATTTTGTGGAATAACGGTAAAAATACCGAAGATTACATAATTGCTCAGGGGCCGGGATATGAATAGCGCGTAGCAGGTAGTTTTGTACGTGCTATCTACATGTTACGGGAAAGTTCAATGAAATCAAGGAGTTGCAAGGAATATAGCAAGTAGCACATAGAATCGGGTCAAGACTTTTCTCTGGGAGACTCCTCCACACTCCCTCTCTCTCTTTCCCCCAGACTCTTTATATACTACTTGCTACTTGCTATAAAGAGGGTAAGGGTATGAAAACAAACGAAAAAAGGATAGCAAGTATGAATAACAAGTACAGACAGCGCAAGTACGTAGATGCTATGAGAAAAAAAGGCTTCGTCCGCAAGCAACTGTGGATATATCGTGACGACATTGCTAAACTGGAATCGTTCGTGAAAGGACTAGGCTATGGCACAGATCAGTATAACGACGAACGCCGGGGAGATGGCGAAGCGGATTGAAAAAGGGATCGTCAAACAGATCCCGTTCGCGTCGTCGCTTGCACTCAACAAGACGTTGCGTAAAACACGCGATAATGAATTGTGGCGCGGCTATCAGTCAGCGTTCAAGGTGAACAACCGAGCGTATTTTGATCAGGTATTTTATGTCGCTCAGTCGTTCAAGGGTCAGGCGAAAAGGTTCGGGGCGGTAATTGGAGCGATCCAAGAGAAGCAACTACCGCCGACGCCAGGCGGATACAGGATACGTGGGGAAGTGATGTCGCCTGCGTCATTTGACAGAATGCGGATGCAGGTCTCAGGGGGTGTCAAGACGCCTCGGGGGGCTGCCATAGCCATTCCGATGAAAGGAGCCGTCAGGCACAACAAGGGCGGCGCTGTGGCCAAGGCAAACAGGCCCCGTGCAATCACGGCATCCAAGAAAGGTTTTCGTTCTGGCAAAATGATATTCAAACGTAAAAACAAGAAAACAGTGACGCCGATTTATCATCTTGCGTCGTCGGCAAAAATCAAGAAGCGGTTTTCGCCTCGGACGTTTGTTATCGCCGGGTTCAAATCTCGAATGCACCATGAATTTAACGTGGCGTGGATCCGCGCCATCAAGACGATGCGTTTCTGAGCTTTTCCACCGGTGCCCTTTGCCTGAGCTTTTCCACCGGTGCCCCTTGCCTGAGCTTTTCCACCGGTGCCCCTTGCCTGAGCTTTTCCACCGGTGCCCCT
>CAYXNM010000005.1:0-34463 GCA_964466385.1 uncultured Rhodobacter sp.
ACGCGGCTCTATCGGATCACGACCCGCGATTGCGGCGTCCATGACCTTAGGATCAAGCGCAAAATTTCCGGAGCGAAAGCCACGCATCCGGCTGTGGGAACGCCCGGAGCGCGCCATTGGTGCAGGAAGATTGCCGATCCGGCGCCCGGCGTGGCGTTCGGCCAGTTGAAGTCGAGAAAAGCCACCAGATCATAAAGATGGTCCTTGCGAAAAAGCCGTTCGTGGCTGAATGGGTGGTCGCGCGCGTTCACCTCGTGGTTATAGCTGGGGTCGCGCGGATCGTCCGACCAGATGTCCTCCGGTTCGATCGCACGCGCGGCAAAACAGCACTCTGGCCGTGCGACCCGGTCCGCGCGATAGCGAACGCCGGTTATCTTCCACGATCCGACCGGGGTGATGTCATCCCCCTCGCGCAGCTTTTCCCCAATCCCGCCTTTCCCAACCGAAATCGTCAATCGTTTCCCGCGAAACTGGCCGCCATCCGCCCGGATCAGCAGATCATCGTCGCGCATCACAGAATGTGCCCGCTCTTTTTCGCCTTGGTGTCCAGATATGCGCTGTTATGTGCATTGCGCCCAACGGCCAGCGGCACCCGTTCGACCACCTTTATCCCGGCCGCGTTCATCATTTCCACCTTGCGCGGATTGTTGGTCAGAAGACGGACCGAGGAGAACCCCAACTTCCCAAGAATTTCGGCCCCCAGCCGGAAATCCCGCTCGTCATCCTCGAACCCAAGCCGGTGGTTGGCCTCGACCGTGTCAAACCCCTGATCCTGCAACGCATAGGCGCGCATCTTGTTGGCAATGCCGATCCCGCGCCCCTCCTGACTGAGATAAAGCAACACGCCATCCCCGGCAGACCCGATGGTCTCAAGAGCCGCACGCAATTGTGGCCCGCAATCGCATTTCAGCGATCCTAGCAAATCACCCGTAAAACAGGCGGAATGCAGTCGTGCCAGGACTGGCTTTTTGCGATCCGGGCGGCCGATCTCGACGGCAAAATGCTCCTCACCGCCATCGTCGGGGCGAAAAACGTGCAACCGGCCAGCTTCCGACACCGAAAGAGGCAACCGTGCAGCAGATATTTCGTTGAGCGCGCTGCTCACATGCAGGGCTTTTCCGGCAGACGTCAGATCAAGCAAATCAAGGTCATTCTCGCGGGCAAACGCAGCGCCCTCCGGAATTGGTGCGATCACCGCCGCGGGCAAAAGCCGCGCTTGCTTGCAAAGGGCAATGGCGGCGCGATGGACATCAATATTCCCGCCACGCTCAGAAACAAACGGGCCTTTCAGGGGCGACATCAGGTCCGTCGACGGGTCCGCGACCGCCTTGATCCAACCGGCATCAGCCCCAAGAGGAACCCGCAGACGTGCGATATCCCCGTCATAGGCACGCGCGCGCAAGGTTTCGGCCCGTCGCGTCGTCACCGCGACAACAAGGTCCGCACCCAGCTTTGTAAGCGCATCCCAGCGGTCCGCACCCATGGTCTCGGCGGCCATGATCAGGGCGGACCCGTCCGGTGTCGTCAAAACGACCGGCACGCCCATTCGCAAGTCCCCGCGGATGCGCGCGATGTTTTCCGGAATGTTCAGGCCAAGCGTCATCGGGTGGGTCTCTTTGTTACAGAATGTGGGTTTCCTATATCCCTCTCGTTCGGATTATGAAACATTTCCCGCATATTTGACACGAGCCTGTGAGAGCGACCCCGCAAACCTTGCCGAAATCCAACCGCAGGCTCATGTCTGTTGAAAGAACGGCATGGAGGAAACCGAAATGGCGAATATCAAAAAAATTCTCATGGTTGACGATGAACAGGACCTGCGCGAGGCACTGGCCGATCAGCTGGTCCTGACCGAAGAATTCGACGTGTTCGAGGCCGAGGATGGCGCGCAAGGTCTCGAAAAGGCCAAGCAGGCCATTTACGATCTGGTCATCCTTGATGTGGGCCTGCCCGACATGGATGGCCGCGAGCTTTGCCGTCTGATGCGCAAACAAGGCGTCAAATGCCCGGTCCTTATGCTGACTGGGCACGATACGGATGCCGACACGATCCTTGGCCTTGATGCCGGGGCAAATGATTACGTGTCCAAACCCTTCAAGTTTCCCGTGCTCCTTGCCCGCATCCGCGCCCAGCTTCGTCAGCACGAACAATCCGAAGACGCCGTCTTCCAGCTTGGGCCTTACACGTTCAAACCCGCCAACAAGATGCTGGTGACCGAGGAAGATCGCAAAATCCGGTTGACCGAAAAAGAAACCAACATCCTCAAATTCCTTTACCGCGCGACCGATGGCGTCGTCGCCCGCGATGTTCTCTTGCACGAGGTTTGGGGCTACAACGCAGGCGTCACAACTCATACGCTGGAAACCCATATCTACCGGCTGCGTCAGAAGATCGAACCTGATCCCTCGAATGCACGCCTTCTGGTCACCGAAAGCGGAGGATACCGTCTGGTCGCCTGAAACCGATTTCCTCTCCCTGACGACTGGCCCGGACGTAAGTGCCGGGCCTTTTCTTTGTGGCGAAAATATCCCCGCCGGAGGCCCGAATTCTTCACGCCCCCAAAGGCCGCAAAAGATCCCGGCTGATGATATGGCGTTGGATTTCCGAGGTCCCGTCCCAAATGCGTTCAACCCGTGCATCGCGCCAGAACCGTTCAAGCGGATAATCATCCATCAACCCCATGCCGCCATGAATCTGGATTGCCCTGTCCGTCACGCGCGCGAGCATTTCACTGGCATATAGCTTGGCCGAGGCGATTTCCCGGTTGGCGGGCAACCCCTTGTCCAGCCGGTCGGCGGCCGCCAGCGTCAGCATGTCCGCCGCGTCGATTTCGGTGATCATGTCCGCAATCTGAAATCCCACGCCCTGAAATTTGCCAATCGGCTGCCCGAATTGGTGTCGTTCGGCTGCATACCCAAGTGCGAAGTCAAACACCCGCCGTGCCCGCCCGACGCAGTTGGCCGCAACAGTCAGGCGGGTTGCGTAAAGCCATTCGTTCATGACAGCAAATCCCCCGTCAACGTCACCAAGCACCTGAGCATCCGGCAACCGGCAGTCGTCAAACTCCAGTATCATGTTTTTGTAGCCGCGATGGCTGACGGATTTGTAACCGTGCCGGATCGTAAAACCGGGGGTGCCGCGATCGACCAGAAACGTGGTGATGCGTTTCTTGATGCCCTTGGGGGTTTCGTCCTCGCCCGTGGCCACGAAAACAATCACGAAATCCGCGTGTTCAGCACCTGAAATGAAATGTTTTGTGCCGTTCAGCACCCAGTCGTCACCGTCGCGCCGCGCCGCACAGCGCATCCCGCGCACGTCCGATCCTGCGCCCGGTTCCGTCATCGCCAGCGCATCCATCTTCTCGCCGCGCACCGCCGGCATAAGATAGCGTTCACGCTGCTCCTCGTTACAGGCCATCAGGATGTTTTGAGGGCGCCCGAAAAAGTGGCAAAGGGCCATCGCACCGCGCCCCAATTCACGCTCGACCAGCGCGAATTCCAGATGCGAAAGACCCGCCGCACCGACGCTTTCAGGGAAATTGCAGGCATAAAACCCAAGGTCGAGGCATTTTTGTTTGATCCCGGCGGCGACCTTAGGCGGGACCTCGCCTGTTTGCTCAACCAAGGTCTCATGGGGATAAATCTCTTTTTCCACAAAAGACCGGACGGTTGCGGCGATCATTTCATGTTCTTCTGAAAGACCGTATTGCATCAGCTTTGCATCCTTTTCTTACGCGCGCGTGTTCGCTCGGTTGCTTGGGACGAGCCATCGTGGAATGTCCCGAACCATCGATCCCACGGCATTTCCTGATTGCCATAGTTGCACTCGTAATACCTGTGATGCAGCTGATGGTAAAACGTTCCAAGCGTCAGGGCGCGCTTGTCGCGCACCAGCAGGCTTTCATACCCTGTATGTGTCATCGCCGCACCGGGGCCTTGAAAAATAACGTGAAAAAACAGGTGAATAGGATGGGACAGAACAACCCAATGAATGGCCAGTGTCGTCAGATATATAAAATGTTCCACCGGGTGCATCGACAAGCCGGACCAGGGGCCGACGTTGACGTTGCGATGGTGGAGAGAATGTACATGCCGATAAAGAAACGGAACATGCAGCAATCGGTGAACCCAATAAAAATGAAAGGCCGACCAGATCGGGATCAGCAACAGCCAAAGGACAAACCAGACCGGATGGTCGCCGAGCGTCATGACCGGCGCATAGCCGTTTGCCATCAACCACATGGTAACGGCCTGAAACACGCTGATCTGCAACACACCACTGGTCAGCGACCAGAACATGTTGTCATGCACCTGATTTGAAAAATTGAACAGCCGGTTCCCCCGCGCCATCCCGCGCCGCTCAAACTTCAAAGCGTCACCCTGTCCGCGCAGCACATAGAAATAGAGATGCAAACCCCCGGCAATAACACTCATCATGCCAAGGTTGACCAGCCAAATCTGGAAAATCCAGCCAGGTGCAAAGGTCCGCGTTTGCTCCAGTGAAGGATAGAGGAACATCCACGCCAGAACGGCAAGAATGACCATCAGAACCCGTTCGCTCAGCGTCAGCCAGTTTTTGGCGAACCGCCGCCCGATGACCAAAGGCCCCGTCGGCCAGCGAAAAACCGAATGATCCTCAAGCGGAAGGTCGGGGTGATAGTTCCAAACCTTGCTATCTGGCATAATCGCTGCTTTCCTCATCCAGAATGCTTTTCAGTTCGCTGAGATGCCGCTCGGCCTGCCCGGGGTAGGTTTCAATGGCGCGCGCCGTTTCCTCGGCCACGTCGTCGGAAAGGATACGCAAAGGCATGCCGGTTTGCAGGGCGCGGATATAGGTCTCGGCCGCGCGCTCGAAATAAAAGAGACGGTTGAAGGTTTCAGCCACCGTATCGCCCATGACCAGAACGCCGTGGTTGCCCATGATCATGGTCTTTTTCGCGGGATCCTGTAGCGCCGCGGCACAGCGGGCCCCCTCGTCGTCAAAGGCAAGACCGCCGAAATCCTCGTCAATCACATAGCGGTTGAAAAACGTCGCGGTGTTCTGATCGATGGGCGGCAGATTGCTGTCCGCAAGCGAGGCCAGAACCGTTGCAAAAATGGAATGCACATGCATCAGGCACCGATGATGCGGACACCCCCGATGGACCGAGCCATGCAGCCCCCACGCCGTCGGATCAGGCGCGCCGGGTTTGTCCAGCGTCAAAGGGTCATTGGCGTCAAGAAGCAGAAGGTCGGAGGCGCGTATCCGACTGAAATGCATCTGGTTGGGGTTCATCAGGAATTGAGTGCCCTCGGGGGTCACCGCCAGCGAAAAATGATTGGCAACGGCTTCGTGGAAGTTCAGGCGCGCCGTCCAGCGAAAAGCGGCGGCCATATCGACCCGATCAGGCCAGTGATCCAGATTTGTTCCGATTTTTGGAATTTCAGACTGTTGTGCCATCGTGCCGCCCCTTTTGAGTGAGTGCCCAAAGACTAGCGGCGAATCTGTGAATTGCGCGCCAGTTGAGACACTGCAAGTCGCAAACAGACAACGCACTTTGGAATGCCGAACGTGAAAACCGTCCCGGTTGGTCGGGACAGTCGCCAATTCAGGCAAAGCTGTCTGTTGGTTCAGAAGTGGTACGCGCTTTCGCCATGCGTCGCCTGATCCAGCCCCTGACGCTCGGCTTCTTCACTGACGCGAAGCCCCATCGTCGCGTCGATCAGTTTGAAAAGGGCAAAGCTGATCACGCCGCACCAGACGATGGTAATGGCGACCGCTTCGGTCTGGATGAGTGTTTGACCGGCCATTGAATAGGTGTCTTCCCCGATCCCACCCAGCGACGGCGCGGTGAAAATGCCGGTTCCGATTGCGCCGATGATGCCGCCGACGCCGTGGATGCCAAAAACGTCCAGACTGTCGTCAAGCCCAAAGCGGTTCTTGACCGGGCCGACGAACACGTAACAGCCAAGCGACGCCAGCGCGCCCAAGGCAATTGCGCCAACCGGACCAACGGACCCGGCCGCGGGCGTTACGGCAACAAGCCCCGCCACCATCCCGGAGGCCGCCCCCAAAAGCGAAGCTTTGCCGCGCATCAGGCTTTCAATGATCGACCACGCCAGAATGGCCCCGGCGGTTGCGGTAAACGTGTTGATCATGGCCAGCGCAGCGCCGCCATTCGCTTCAAGATTGGAGCCCGCGTTAAACCCGAACCATCCAACCCACAGGATCGCCGCACCGACAAGCGTCAGCGTCATGGAATGAGGCGCCATCATGTCGCGACCAAACCCGATGCGAGGCCCAACGACGATTGCCCCGACCAATGCCGCGATCCCCGCGTTGATGTGAACGACCGTGCCCCCCGCAAAATCAAGCGCGCCCATGTTGAAGATGAACCCCGCACCGTCCCAGACCATGTGCGCCACGGGAAAATAGACGAACGTCACCCACATGACGACAAACACCATCAACGAGGAAAACCTGATCCTTTCGGCAAATGCACCGACGATGAGCGCGGGCGTGATCGCCGCGAAGGTCATCTGAAAGGCGATGAAGACGTATTCCGGTATGCCGACCCCGTCGGTGAAGGTGGCGGCGATCGAACCCGTGCCGACCCCCGCCAGAAAGAGTTTCGACACGCCGCCCCAGAACGGGTTGGTGCCGCCTCCGAAAGCAAAGGAATACCCGTAGACCACCCAGATCACCATGACCGCCGCCGTGATCATCGTGCATTGCATCAGGACCGACAGCATGTTCTTGGACCGCACGAGGCCCCCATAAAACAGGCCCAGTCCGGGCAGGATCATGAACAGAACCAGAAGCGTTGAAACCATCATCCACGCCGTGTCGCCTTTATCGACCGTTTGCGCCCCCGATTGCGCCAGCGCCAGCGAAGGCGTGGCCAGAAGGATTAACGTCAAGATGAGCGGTGAAAGTCTGGTGGCCATTGATCTCGATCCTTTTGGGCAGCCCGTCAGTCAGGCCTGTCAGGCCCTCAAAACCGATACTTCGGCGCCGGCGGCAAGGATGTCCGCCGAATTCGCAAGAAAATTGCCCTGAAATGCCTAAGGATTAGGCAAATCGCCGGTTTTGGCTAATAGTTAGGCAAATCAGAATCTTGCGATTTCCTGCGCCGCAGGCTCTACAACCCCGCGCAAAGGGGCTAAACTTGGGGAAAAGGACGATTGGCAGGCCTTTCATGAAAAAAGACGGTGGAAAAAGACGCACGCTGGTCGCTCCGCGTCGTGACTATGCGACCAAGGGGAAGAAATCCGGTTCCAAAACGGCGCGCCGGTCGACCTCAAGAACCAAACGAACACGCCCCAGGCGGCCACGAAACCTGTTCGCTTTCATGTTCACCTGGCTGGTCAGGCTGATTTTCCGCGTTTCGTGGTGGTTCATGTGGCGCATTGGCTGGGTCATCCTCGTGATCCTGGCCATCGCGACGGGGTATTATTACACGGGGTTGCCGCCGGCTGTCGATCAGGTTGACGGTCGTTCGCGCGGGTCCGTCACGATGGTCGATCGCACGGGCGAGGTTTTTGCATGGCGTGGGGAACAGTTCGGCGGGCTGATCCGTGTCAACACGATTTCGCCCTATCTCAAGAACGCCGTGGTTGCGACCGAGGACAAGCGTTTCTATCGCCATTTCGGGGTATCTCCGCGCGGTATCGCCAGCGCAATCTGGATCAATCTCAGCGAGGGTCGCGGCCCTTTGCAGGGTCACGGCGGCTCCACGATCACGCAACAGGTTGCCAAGATCATCTGTTTTGGAAACCGCTATGACCCGAATTCCGGCCAGACCGAGCGCGAATTCGAGGCGGATTGTCGCCAGACGACGAAGTGGCGAAAGCTGAAGGAAGTGCCCTTTGCCCTGGCGATGGAGCTGAAATACACCAAGGACGAGATCCTGATGATCTACCTCAACCGCGCCTTTCTGGGGGCCGGTGCGCAAGGGTTCGAGGCGGCAAGCCAGCGCTATTTCGGCAAATCTGCCAATCAGGTCAACGCGGCGGAGAGCGCCCTGCTGGCGGGCTTGCTGGTCGCGCCATCCTATTACGCGCCGACGCGAAATCTCAAACGCGCGAACGATCGCGCCAATGTCATTCTGGGGCTGATGGAGGCGCAGGGATATCTGACCCCCCGGCAGGCACAAAACGCACGAGGTCATCCCGCCGTCCTCTCAGCGGCGGCGCAAGCCCGCGCGGGGGGGTATTTCGCGGATTGGGTCATGGAAACCGGGCCTTCGTTTCTGACGAAATCGACGACGGAAGATGTGGTGATCCGGACCACATTCGATCCGGCCATGCAGGCCGCTGCCGAGACGGCCCTTGCAGATGTCTTTGAAAACAAGGTTTCCAAAGGTTCAAAAGCACAGGCTGCCATTGTTGTGATGTCCGCTGACGGGGCCGTGCGTGCTATGGTGGGCGGGCGAAAAACCGGGGTTGCCGGCCAATTCAACCGCGCAACGCAGGCCTTGCGGCAAACCGGGTCATCCTTCAAGCCGTTTGTCTATGCCGCAGCCCTTGATCTGGGGTATCGGTTTGACTCGATGGTCCAGGACGCCCCCATCACCATCAACATTCCGGGGTCCGGCCCATGGAGCCCGAAGAATTACACGGGCAAGTTTCTGGGGCCGCTGACACTGACGCAGGCGCTTGCCTTTTCGATCAACACATCCGCGGTTCGCATCAGCGAAGACGTTGGCCGGAATGCCGTGCGAAAGGTCGCGCATGATTTCGGCATTCGCAGTGACCTGGCGGCGGGACCGGCGCTGGCGCTGGGGGCGAGCGAATCCACCTTGCTGGAAATGACCGGCGCCTATGCCGGTATTCTGAACGGCGGCACCAGTGTCGCGCCCTATGGGCTGGTCGAATTGTCGCTGCAAGGGGACGACACGCCCTTGATGGGGAAATCCGGCGGCATGGGAGAGCGTGTCATCAGCGAGAAAGCCGCCCGTCAGCTTGTGTACATGATGAATCAAGTCAGCGAAATCGGCAGCGGGCGCCGCGCGCAATTGCCGGACCGCAAGATCGCCGCGAAAACCGGCACGACGCAGGGCGCGCGGGACGCCTGGTTTATCGGGTTCACGGCGGACTATGTGGCAGGTGTGTGGATGGGATATGACGACAATTCCAAACTCACCGGTGTTACCGGCGGCGGGTTGCCGGCGGAAATCTGGAAACAGACCATGTTGAGGATCAACCAGGACGTTCCCGCCAAACCCCTGCCGATGATCGACCCGATGGAGGAAGGCCTGTTGGCCGAAAGCGGCGGTCGGACGGGAAAACTGCGCAGAGACCCCGCACAAAGCATATTGGAGGAGGTCCTGGGGGCCATTTTCGGGACGAACCGATAGGCTCGGCCGGAAAAGCCTCAGCCCGAGGCGTTAAGGGCGGCGATCAGTTTCTCGATGTCCCCATGACGCTTGTCCAGCATTGCGGCGATTTCGGTTCGCTCCGTTGCCAAAAGGCTGATGCCTTCGATGTAGATATTGAACATCTTGTCCTGCCCGCTCTTGCCGGAAACCTGCCAGTCAAGCGCAAAGGGCGCTTCGCCTGTAAGGTGGGCCATCGAGGAAACGAGATAACCGCTCTTGACCACTTTTGACCCGGTGACAACGATCTTGCCACCGACGAATTCACGGAAACGGCGACCGTATTTGTGCGAGATATAGATTTGAAAGGCAGCGGTGTATCGCTTGCGCTGGCTGGCACTTGCGGTGCGCCACTCAGCCCCAAGGGATTTGCGCGCGATGATCGGCACGTCCGCGTATTTCCGGAACACACTTTCGAAATCGACCAGCATGGCGCTTTCGGATTTGCCCGAACTGATGATTGCGTTGATGTCGTTGACCACACGCTCTATCAGCGCGGCTGCCTGCGCATCGTCAAGCGCCACCAATATTCCCGGTGTGACCACCGCCAGTGTCAGGCTGGCGCTTCCGACAAGCGCCGAACGTCGCGTTATTGACAGTTTATTCCGCATAAGGATCTTCCAGATCGTCTTCGTTCAGTGTTCCAGATAATTGATGTCGGCGGCTTTGCAAGTAAATAAGACGGCTTTGCGCATAGCTGTCTTCGCTCTCGTATAGTATGGATTCGATCGTACCTGCAAACTTGCTGCGACTGCTGACTTTGTTGAGAACACGTGACAACGTTCCCACATAGCCCTGAGGCTTGGGAATAAGGTTCGTTGGGTCAATCAGGAAATCGACCAGCGTGCCGACGGCATCACGTCCGGTGCTGGGCCCCAGGATCGGAAGCTCGACGAAATGTCCCTCGGGCACGCCCCAGATGTACAACGTTTCGCCAAAATCCGTCGATTGCTCGGTCAGACCGTTCGGAGTCGCAACGTCAAAAAGCCCGCCAAGCCCGATGACCGAGTTCATCGCGAACCTGGCCGTATTGCCAAAAGCATCCCCCAGTTGAAGCTGCAAAAGGTCGTTCAGCACCGTTCCGGGCAACGAAATATTGGAAGCAAAATTGTCGATGCCACGGGACAGCGGCCCGTTGGCGGCCGAGCCGTAGGCCTTGGAGATCGGTTTCAGAACCGCTCTGTCCAGTGATTTGTTGAATTTATGTGTTTGCCGGTTGCGCAGCTCGAACGGGTCATCGATGCCCGTGGGATTCTGCCGCGTCGCGCAAGCGCTCAGCGCCAGGATCGCAACGATCAGCAGCGATTTGCGGGCAATATTTAAGCCAAAACTCGAAAAAGGCAGCACTTGAAACTCCACTTGAAGAATCGGCAGTCGATTCAACTTAATCTCAAACGATAGGGTGATAATATTAATGTCTTTTCAAGGCAGACTCACCAAGAATGTTCCGGTTTGGGCTAAATCGCGTGGACAAGTGGCATTTATCCTGCAATAATTCATGATTATTCAGGAAAATCATAAGGTTGAGACGAGGAAATGCAGGGCGATCAGGGTCGTAACGAACTGCGCAAGGCGCTGCGTTCCAGTTGGTGGCTCTTCGTCACGACCTTTGTGTTCAGTTTTTTTGTCAATGCGCTGATGTTGACCGGTCCGCTTTACATGCTTCAGGTCTATGACCGTGTCCTTGGCAGCCGGTCCGAGGAAACCTTGCTGGCACTGACCGTTCTTGTGACTTTCCTTTACCTGATGATGGGATTTCTGGATTATGCGCGGGGCCGGATACTGGCGCGCGCGGGGGCAAAGTTTCAGACGTTGCTGGATCACCGGGTCTTTTCGTCGGTGTTGCGTCAGGCGGGTCTTGCGGCCGGCCGGTTGGGGCCCAACACCGGGCTGCGCGATCTTGAAGCTGTTCAGCGGCTGTTGTCCTCGCCCGCATTGTTTGCCGTTTTCGATATGCCCTGGACGCCGGTGTTCCTGCTGGCGATCTTCATCTTTCATCCGTGGCTTGGGTACCTTGCGATTGTTGGGGGAACGGTTCTGGTCTTCGCGACCATTCTCAACCAGATCACCACCAAGAAGGTGGTGGCCGATGCCAATCTGGCGACCGCGCAGGCTGACGCGTTCGCCGACAACATCCGCAACGAGGCCGAGCTTGTGCAAAGTCTGGGTATGCGCGCAGCCGCCTTTGACCGCTGGATGGTTTTCCGCCGGTTGTCGCTGGAAAGAACCATCTCGTCGAGCGACCGCACCGGAACGTTTTCCAGCGGCACCAAATCCATGCGGATGTTTCTTCAGTCAGCGATGCTGGGGCTGGGCGCCTATCTAGTGTTGCAAGGGGAAATGACGGCTGGCGCGATGATTGCCGGATCGATCCTGTTGGGTCGGGCGCTGGCGCCGGTGGAACAGGCGATTGCGCAATGGGCATTGGTTCAACGCGCACAGGCAGGCTGGAAACGCTTGTCGGACCTGTTGGAGAAATCCCCGGTGGAAGCCCCCCGGACACCTCTGCCGGTTCCCAAGGCGATTCTGGAAGCGCAGCAACTGACGGTGATCCCTCCGGGTGAAAAACAGGCCGCGATTCGCATGATCTCGTTTCGGGTCGAACCGGGCATGGCCATGGGTGTGATCGGGCAGAGCGGGGCGGGGAAATCCACGCTTGCCCGCGCGATCACCGGGGTCTGGCCGGCCGCAGGCGGCAAAATCCGGCTCGACGGCGCGGCAACCGAACAGTACGACCCGGATGTTCTGGGCAGCTACGTGGGGTATCTGCCGCAGCGGGTAACGCTGTTTGATGGCACGATTGCCGAAAACATAGCCCGCATGGCGACCGAACCGAACGCCGAATTCGTGGTGGCCGCCGCGCGCAAGGCGGGAGCGCATGACATGATCCTGCGCCTGCCCGATGGGTACGACACGCGCGTCACCTCGCACGGGGGGCGCCTGTCCGGCGGTCAGATGCAACGCATAGGCCTGGCACGGGCCATGTACGGAAACCCCGTTTTCCTGGTTCTGGACGAGCCGAATTCAAATCTGGACTCAATCGGTTCGGATGCGCTCAACGACGCCATTCGCCAGACCAAGGCCGAAGGCAAATCAGTCATCATCATGGCGCACCGGCCCGCCGCGATCGCCGAATGCGACCTCTTGTTGGTGGTCGATGACGGGATGCGCAAGGCGTTTGGACCGCGAGACGAGGTCTTGCGCGCGCAGGTCCAGAATCACGATCAGATCGCCGGCGCGATCGTTCCGGGGGAAAAGACGTGAGAGCGCCAAAGCACATTCCGGCAGCGTCCGGGAAACCTGCCGGACAAAAATGGTCGTCGCGAATGCCGATGTTTGTCGGATACGCAGCGCTGTTGCTGCTGGTCGTCGGATTTGGCGTCTGGAGCGTCGAAACGACGATTTCCGGCGCGATCATTGCCCCGGGCCAGATCGAGGTCCAGCAAAACCGGCAGGTGGTCCAGCATCCCGACGGCGGTGTCGTGGGCCGGTTGTTCGTCGTGGAGGGCGAGAAGGTCAAGGCCGGGGACATCGTTTTGCGGCTGGATGATACGGCGCTAAAATCCGAACTGGCCGTGATCGACAGCCAGTATTTCGAACTCGTCGCGCGCCGGGGCCGTCTGGAAGCCGAACGCGACGAGGCCGGTACCGTGGAATTCGACCCCGTTCTGACCGAAGCGGCCGCGACGAAGGCCGAGTATCGCGACCTGACGGAAGGCCAGGTCAGGCTGTTTCATGCGCGTGAGGATTCCCAAAGGCGCGAATCCGAACAGATGGCCGAGCGCAAGGTTCAGATCGCGGCCCAGATAGAAGGGTTCGACGCCCAGCATGCCGCCCAGGTCAAGCAACTGGACCTGATCCGGGTTGAACTTGCGGACCAGCAGAAACTGCTGGAAAAGCAACTGGCGCAGGCTTCGCGGGTTTCGGCGCTCCAGCGCGAGGAAGCGCGCCTTGAAGGTGCCTTGGGCAACATCATCGCGGCACGCGCCGAAGCTTCGGGCCGGATGATCGAAACCGAAATCGGCATCCTTCGCCTGTTGTCAAACCGCCGCGAGGAGGCGATCACGAACCTGCGCGATCTGCGCTATCGTGAGCTGGAATTATCCGAGCGGCGCATTCTGATCAAGGACAAGCTGACCCGTCTTGATATCCGCGCCCCTGCCACGGGTGCTGTCTATGGCCTGCAGGTTCATGCGCTTCGCGCGGTCGTTCGGCCCGCCGAACCGATCATGTATGTCGTGCCGCAGGATCGCCCGCTGGTGATCACGACGCATATCAGCCCGCTTCATATCGATCAGGTGTACCTGGGGCAGGATGTCATGTTGCGGTTTTCGACCTTCGATCAGCGCACGACGCCGGAACTGAAGGGCAGAGTCGTGAAACTGTCGGCGGATGCTTTCGTGGATGACAGGACCAGATCATCTTACTACCTGGCCGAAGTTGCCCCCAATCCTGACGAGTTTGAAAAGCTGCAGGGGCTGGAGTTGTTGCCCGGCATGCCGGTGGAAAGTTTTATCCGAACGGCCGATCGCACGCCGCTCAGCTATCTGATCAAACCGTTGGCGAACTATTTCAACAAGGCCTTCCGCGAGGGGTGATTTTACGGTTTTCAGACCATCCCGATGGGGTTAGCCTTGAGCGCGATTGCACCCTCTGGAGGATCGCCATGCCAAGCGTCATCGAAGAAAAACTGGCCGAAATGGGCCTTGAGTTGCCCGCCGCTCCGGCCCCGGCCGCGAATTATGTTCCCTATGTGATTTCGGGTGATCTGGTGTTCGTTTCGGGGCAAATCTCCAAGGATGAAACGGGGCTGATCATTGGCAAGCTGGGCGACGACATGAGCGTTCCCGAGGGCCAGCATGCAGCGAAGGTTTGCGCGCTCAACCTGCTTGCGCAGGTGAGGGAGGCCTGCAGCGGTGATCTTGATCGCCTGGAACAGGTCGTGAAGCTTGGCGGGTTCGTCAATTCAACGCAGGATTTTACCGACCATCCGGTGGTCATCAACGGGGCCTCGGACTTCATCGGCGGTCTCTTGGGCGAAAAAGGCGCACATGCGCGGGCGGCGGTGGGTTGCGCCTCGCTGCCGCTTGGTGTCGCGGTCGAGGTCGAGGGAATTTTTCGTATTCGCAATGACGCTTGACCCTGCATTTCTGAAACGCCCCCTTGCCCATCGGGGCCTGCACGGGCTGGCGCAAAACTGCCCGGAAAATTCGCCCCAGGCGTTTTTGCAGGCGATCAGGGCCGGCTACGGGATCGAGCTTGATGTTCAGCTCGCCGGGGACGGCCGCGCCATGGTGTTCCATGATGATGTGCTTGACCGCCTGACGGGGCAAAAGGGAGCGCTGCGCGAAATGGGTTCTGATGATCTCGGCCGGATTACCCTCAAGCACGGAACGGACAAGATCCCGACACTGGATGCCGTACTGGAGCTGATTGGCGGACGCACGCCCGTTTTGATCGAAATAAAGGATCAGGATGGTCAGCTTGGCCCGAATACCGGCGCGTTGGAGGCGGATTGTGCGCGTGCGCTCCATGATTATTGCGGCCCGGCGGCTGTCATGTCGTTCAACCCCTATGCTGTCGCTGCTGTGAAGGCTCTGGCACCAAAGGTCTCATGTGGGCTGGTCACGGCCGATTTCAATTCTTTTGGGTGGGAGAGCCTGTCGGACCGGCGCCGCAAGCAACTGAGCAGTCTTGAACATGTCGGGAAACCTGATGTCGGATTTATTTCCCACGACGTCAGAGACCTTGGCAATGCGCGCGTGAAAGCGTTGAAGTCCAGGGGTGTCCCGGTCCTTTGCTGGACCGTCAGATCGCCCGAACAGGAACGGGTCGCCCGCAGGATTGCGGACAACATTACGTTTGAGGGCTATCTTGCCTGAGGTCCGAAACAACAAAAGCCCCGCAACATGAGCGACCAGGCCACCGTTCAGATCACCGTTCACGGTGCGATCAAGGAAATCCCCGCGCAGGAATGGAACAGTGTGGCCCGCGATCGGCCGGATGGTCGCGCGCGCGACCCCTTCACGACCCACAGGTTCCTCTCAGCGCTGGAAGACAGCGGATCGGTCGGGGCGTCGACGGGGTGGGCCCCAAGGCATCTGGCGGCCCGGTCTTCGGGCGTCCTGATCGGCGCAATGCCGCTATATGCAAAAGGGCACAGTCAGGGCGAATACGTATTCGATCACAACTGGGCGCACGCCTATGAACGTGCGGGCGGGCGATATTATCCCAAACTGCAGGCGGCGGTTCCGTTTACGCCTGCAACCGGCCGGCGGTTCCTAACCCATCCCCAGCACAGAGACACCGCACGCGCGGCCATGCTGGAAGGTGCCCTGCGCCTGACAGAGCAAAACCGGCTATCGTCCTTTCACATGACGTTCTGCACCCCGGACGAGGCCGAGGCGGGCGAGGCGATGGGCCTTCTCCATCGGACGGGGCAGCAGTTTCATTGGGAAAACGATGGATATGCCGACTTTGATGCGTTCCTTTCGCGGCTTTCATCCCGCAAGCGAAAGGCCGTTCGGCGCGAACGCGAAGGCGCGCGGGAATTCGGCGGAACCATCCACCCGTTGACAGGGGACGATATCCGACCGGAACACTGGGATGCGTTCTGGCAGTTCTATCAGGATACGGGCGCGCGGAAATGGGGCACTCCCTACCTCACGCGGGCGTTTTTTGAGGAAATGCAGACCCACATGCGCAACGACATCCTGCTCATCCTCTGTCGGCGAAACGGGCGGTGGATCGCCGGGGCCCTGAACTTCATTGGCCGCGAAACCCTGTTTGGCCGGTATTGGGGCTGTCTGGAGGATCATCGGTTCCTGCATTTTGAAACCTGCTATTATCAGGCCATCGATTTTGCGATCAAACATGGCCTGTCGCGCGTCGAGGCCGGGGCGCAGGGCGAGCACAAACTGGCGCGCGGTTATATGCCGGTGACCACGCATTCGCTTCACTGGATCGCGGATGAAGGGTTTCGCAATGCGGTCAGGGAATACCTTGACGCCGAAAGATCGGCCGTGACCGAAGATATCGACATCCTGACCGGTTATGGACCGTTCCGGCGCGGTCCTGGCGGCGGTGACTAATCCCAACGGCCCGACTGATTGACCGTCCCGATTGCGGGTGGGCAGGGGCGCTTTCAGCGCCTGCTAACCGGCCCGGGGCAAACCGCGACGTCGCCTTCAGGACAACTCCGGTCTTTCCGACCCAGAGAAAAGGGTCAAGGAAAACGGCCGTTGGTAAAAGACTGCTCAGATTTGTTCCAGCAGCGTTTCCCCTGACGAAATGTCACAAACACCTGCCTGGGTTTCAAAGTTCAAAACCCTGATTTCACCATCTTCAACATAAGCTGAAAAACGTTTGCAGCGGTCGATGAACCCCAACTGGGGCGTGGAAAACTCGAGTCCCGCAGCCTTGGTGAACGATGCATCTGCATCGGCAAGCATCATGATGCCGGCGTCCGTGGCGCCGCTGGAAACGGCCCATGCCTTCATCACGAACGGGTCGTTGACCGAGACGCAGACGATGTGATCAACGCCCTTTTGGCGAAACTGCGCCGCGGTCCTGATGAAACTGGGCAGATGCGTGGCCGAACAGGTGCGCGTGAAGGCACCGGGCAGGCCAAACAGAACCAGTTTCCTGCCCTTGCTCAGACTTTCAAGGGTCACGGTTTCCAGACCGTCGTCGTTCAGGTAACAAAAACTGGCATCGGGAAATCTGTCGCCGACCGAAATTGCCATGGCGCACCTCCTTTTTTTCGTTGTTCAGAACCGCAGGATACATATAAGTTTTGCAAACTGTGCTGACCAGTGAATTCGCTTCGGGAGGGGTGATGAAACAGATTGTTGTTATCGGGGCGGGACAGGCGGGATCCTCGCTGGTTGCGAAACTCCGCTCGCTGGGGTTTGAAGGTGAGATTACGCTCATCGGGGACGAACCCGCCTTGCCCTACCAAAGGCCGCCCCTGTCCAAGAAATACCTGCTGGGGGAACTGGAACTTGAAAGGCTCTCCCTGCGCCCAGCGTCGTTTTATGACGATTTGAATATTCGCCTCAGGCTTGGACGCGCGGTGACGGGCATTAATGTGGAGGGCCAAACGATCCGGCTGGGGGATACGGATTTGGACTACGACCAGCTGGTGCTTGCCACGGGGTCCGACCCGATCCTGTTGCCCCCGGCAATGGGCGGCGATCTTGACGGGGTCTATGCCGTTCGGCGCATTGCGGATGTCGATGCGATGAAGGCGGAATTTCGCCCCGATCAAAGGGTGCTGATCGTCGGCGGCGGGTATATCGGGCTGGAGGCGGCTGCGGTTGCGGCCAAACTTGGCCTGCAAGTGACCGTGGTCGAAATGGCGGAACGTATATTGCAGCGCGTCGCGGCGCCCGAAACCTCGGCCTTTTTCCGGGAATTGCACAGTGAACATGGGGTTGAGATCATCGAAGGGACCGGACTGAGCGCATTGACCGGCGAAGGGCGTATCCGCGAGGCAAAGTTGAGTGACGGTCGCCGGATCGAGGTTGATTTTGCCATCGTCGGCGTCGGCATCAGACCGGCGACGCAACTGGCCGAAAAGGCCGGGCTGGGGATCGACAACGGCATTCGGACGAATGCGCTCGGGCAGACCTCGGCGCCGGGGATATGGGCGGCGGGGGATTGCGCCTCGTTTCCGCTTGAGGGCGCACAGGCGCGACTGGAATCCGTTCCCCATGCCATCGATCACGGCGAATGTGTCGCGGAAAACCTGATGGGTGCGAACAAAGCGTACAGGGCAAAACCGTGGTTCTGGTCCGATCAATACGACATCAAGCTGCAAATCGCCGGGCTCAACCATGGATACGACAGCGTTGTTACGCGCAAGGGCGCGAACACCACGTCGCATTGGTATTATGCCAACGACAGGTTGTTGGCGGTCGACGCCATGAACGACCCGCGCGCCTACATGATCGGCAAGCGTCTGATCGAGGCCGGTAAATCCCCCGAAAAGAGCCTTGTCGCTGACGCCGACAGCGATCTCAAGTCGCTGCTGGCCTGAGGGATGCGGATCATTGCAGGCTCTCGTCGCGGTTTGCACCTGGCCGATGTCGGCAAGGGCGACAAGGCAGCACATCTGCGCCCGACCACCGACCGGCTGCGCGAAACGGTTTTCAACCTCCTGCAAAACCCGGCTTATGGCGACCCGCTAAGAGATGCGGTGGTGCTTGACCTTTTTGCGGGTACCGGCGCGCTGGGGCTGGAGGCGCTCAGCCGCGGCGCGCAATCCGCCATGTTCGTGGATCAGGGGCGCATTTCCCTTGATCTGATCGCAAAGAACATCGACCGGTGTCGGTTTGGCAGCGAAGCCCGCGTCGTGAAACGCGATGCCACCCGCGCCCTGCCGGCGGTCGAACCGGGTTTTTCCCTGGCGTTTCTGGACCCGCCTTATGGGCAGGGGCTGGGGGAACAGGCACTGGCGGCGCAATCTCGGGCCGGGATATTGCGAAAGAAGGCGCTGCTGGTTTGGGAGGAAAACACCGAAAAAGACGCGCCTGT
Source organism: uncultured Rhodobacter sp. (assembly GCA_964466385.1). Classification (GTDB taxonomy): domain Bacteria; phylum Pseudomonadota; class Alphaproteobacteria; order Rhodobacterales; family Rhodobacteraceae; genus UBA5972. Next base: position 18,893 of record CAYXNM010000005.1, read on the forward strand.
TGGGTTTCGTTTGCTGGATCGGCGGCGGTATGGCGACAGTTGGGTTCACATCCTTACCGTTGAGGCGCGTTAATCGGTGTTGTCGCGACTTGTTCATCAATCGGGAATATGTGAGGGTCAGTGAAAACGGGCAGCACCCTTCAAGACACGATGCAAAACTCCAGGAAATACTTGAAAACCGTCTTCGGGTTTGACGATTTCCGGCCGGGTCAGGGCGAAATCGTCGCCGCGGTCGGCGCGGGCAGGAACGTGTTGGCGATCATGCCCACAGGCGGCGGCAAATCGCTTTGTTTCCAGCTTCCGGCCGTTGCGGGAAACGGGGTGACGGTGGTGATCTCTCCGCTGATCGCCCTGATGCGCGATCAGGTGCGGGCGCTGCGGGCCGTGGGTGTCTCTGCGGGTGCGCTGACAAGTGGCAATACCGAGGAGGAGCGCGAGGAGGTTTTTCTTGCGCTTGACGAAAAACGTCTCAGGATCCTCTACCTCGCGCCGGAAAGACTGGCCAATCCGGGGACGACGCGTCTACTGAAAAACGCAGGCGTCAACCGTATCGCCGTTGACGAGGCGCACTGTGTCAGCCAGTGGGGCCACGATTTCAGGCCGGATTATCTGCGGATCGGAGAATTGCGCCGATCGCTGAACGTACCGCTTGCGGCCTTCACCGCGACGGCTGACGCTGAAACGCGTGCCGAGATCGTTGAACGTCTGTTTGCAGGGGAAGCGCCGGACATCTATTTGCGCGGTTTTGACCGCCCCAACATCACGCTGGCCTTTCAGGCCAAGAACAAGCCCAGGGACCAGATCCTGAACTTTGCCGCCGCACGTCGCGGCCTGTCGGGTATCGTTTATTGCGGAACGCGTGCAAAAACGGAATCGCTGGCCCGTGCGCTGGTGGAAAACGGCCACAATGCGGGACCGTACCACGCGGGGCTTGACCCGGAAAAACGTCGCCAGACCGAAGCGCGGTTTTCCCGCGAGGATGGCCTGATCGTGGTGGCAACGGTCGCGTTTGGAATGGGTGTGGACAAACCCGATATCCGCTGGGTTGCGCATGCGGACCTGCCCAAATCCATCGAAAGTTATTATCAGGAAATCGGCCGCGCGGGACGGGACGGCGCGCCGGCGGAGACGCTCACACTCTACGGGGCGGACGATATTCGGCTGCGGCGAGGCCAGATCGACGAAGGTCTGGCCCCGCCGGAACGCAAGGCGGCCGACCATGGGCGGCTCAACGCGCTCTTGGGATTGGCCGAGGCCAGACGATGCCGTCGCCGGGTTTTGTTGCGGTATTTCGGCGAAGAAATCGAGGCATGCGGGAACTGCGATCTCTGCGCCAGCCCGCCTGAAGTCTTTGACGGAACCGAAGCGGTGCGCATGGCGCTCTCGGCTATATTGCGAACCGGCGAGTATTTTGGCGCGGGCCACCTGATTGATATCCTGCGTGGTGTTTCCAGCGAAAAGGTCAAACAGCGCGGCCACGATAAACTGCCGACATTCGGTGTTGGAAAGGATCGCGGCAAACCCGAGTGGCAGGCCATTCTCCGCCAGATGATGGGGTACGATCTGGTGCGGCCCGACGCCGAAAGGTTCGGGGCGCTTCGCCTGATGGATGCGGCCCGCCCCATCCTGCGTGGCGAGGCTTCGATTGAACTGCGCCGCGATACGATCGAAAAAGCAGGTGCAACCGAACGGCGCGCCAAGGTGCGCGCTCTGGTGAGCGAGGATGACGAAACCCTGCTTGCCCAGCTCAAGGCGAAACGCCGGGAACTGGCCCAGGCCGCGCGTGCGCCGGCCTATATCGTCTTTTCCGACAAGACGCTGATCGAGATGGCGACCGGGAAACCCGCGACGCTTGACGATTTCTCGAGATTAAGCGGTGTTGGTGCGAAAAAGCTGGAAAAATACGGGGCGGCGTTTCTGGCGGTCATCAATCGGGAGTCTGCGCACGCCACCCATCCCGCGCGGCGAAAGCTGGCGGCAAACGGGGGCGGTGACGTTTTTGACCGCCTGGCCGATGCGCAGCTTGAACTGGCGCGGGGCGCGGATGGCGCGGGCAAACCCATGCGCTGCACCAGTGCCTCGCTGGCCAGACTTGTCCGGGAACGACCGGACCGGATCGAGGGGATCGACCGCATATTGGGCAAGACCCGGGGCGACCGTTTCGGGGCGCGGTTTCTGGAAATTTTGCAAGAAGACCCTGTTTAGACTATTGTGAGATCGTGGGGGCCTCGCATGACTGAAGAGGCCGTTTTATGTTGAGAAACCTTTTTCCATTTCTGACCGGGCTGTTGCTGGCCGCCGGTCTGTCGCAATTCCCCGAATTCACGCAGCAATACACGCAACGCTTGGCCGGGGCCTATTTTGAAATCCGCGACGTCGCCGACCGGTTTCGCGCGGATGCCGCGGCCAACGGGCAAACCGTCGCGACGGCTCTGGACATCTATCAGGCATCCGATGACGCCTTTCTGCGCGATCGGGGGGCCAGCATGGACGTCGTTCTTTCGCGTGAAGCCTTTCTTGCCCGCCACTACCAACGGTTGACCGACAGCCGCGGTTTTGGCGCGCTTTATGAGTTTCTGCGTGAGCGGGACAATGACATTGCGCGCGCGGCCCTTGGCCTTTACCAACCGGCGGTTCCCCTGACATTTACCGGGCTTGCCCACGCCGCCCTTGGGTTTCTCCTCGGGTTCGCACTCGTCCGTTTGGGGGGGGTTTCGCGTTCGCCGAAAAACAGACCTGTCCGGGTTGGGCGTCAAATTGACATTTCCAACCCGCGCTGATCTGTCTGGCTCGTCGACAGAAACAGCAAAGGTGCGGGAATGAACTTTGACACGGTCGTGGTTGGTGGCGGGATTATCGGCTGCACACTTGGATATTTCCTGGGGAAACGCGGTCAAAAGGTCGCTGTGGTCGAACGCGGGCCATTGGCAGGGGGCACCAGTGCCCGCAATTTCAGTTGGGTCAATGCCACGTCAAAAACCGCGAATGCGAACTACCACCATCTGAATGCGCTCGGGGTTGCGGGGTATGATGATCTTGTCGAGGCGTTGGGTGCAACGGCCCTTGGGGTCAGGGAAACCGGTTCTCTCGGGGTGACGCGCGCTGGCGACAAAGCGGCGACGGCGGTTTTGCATCAACAGGCGACGGCGCTTGAACGACTGGGCTACGCGTGCCGCTGGATCGACCGCGCCGAGCTTGGCGCGCTGGAGCCGGGCCTGACATTTGCCGAGGATGCCCAGGCCCTTCTGGCCCCCCGCGACAAGGTTCTGAACGCCCCGGTTTTCACGCGCGCCATGGCCGCGGAAATCCGGCGGCTTGACGGCAAGGTTTTTGAAAACTGCGCGGCCCTTGGGCTGGATGCGGACGATAACGGTGTTGTCAAAGGCATCGAAACGGCATTGGGGCCAATGGGTGCGGGCAATGTCGTCGTGGCCGCAGGGCCGGACACGCCGGAGGTTCTGTCCGACCTGACCGGATACGATGCCTTTGCCACGCGGTTTCCCGTTGGCAAGGTTCCGGGGCTTTTGGTCACCACACCGCCCGTGCCAGAAGGGATGCTGCACCATCTGGTCTATACCGATTGCGGTGGCGAGTTTCATTTTTTCCCCGATTTCAACGGCGGTTTAAGGCTGGGGTCGGATGTTGCTGATGGGGTCGTGGCCGAGGATGGGTCACCGGACACCCTCCGCGCGCAGGCCCGCATGATGCTTCAGCGGATGCAAGACATCGCCCCGTGGTTTGGCGGAGCAGAGCTTTTGGATGCGTGCCGTCTGGACATCGGAATTCGCGCCTATCCCGAAGACGGGCTGTCGATCATCGATGCGCTGCCCGGTGCCGAGGGTCTTTTCGTGGTTGCAACCCATAGCGGGGTGACGCTTGCGCCCGCGATTGGGGCGTTGATGGCCGAATTCATCACGACGCAGGCGCGACCTGCGGCGCTGGCACCGTTCACGCTGGCAAGGTTTCCGGGTTTTGGCTGACGGCATCTGTAGCGCGTGAAAGGCGCGCATGACTTCGTCGCGCGCCCTTTACCAGTTGCGCCGCCCGAACAACATCTGGAACCGCTGATGCCGTCTGAACGGGTCGGTTTTCGGCGCGACCGGCTGTGGGGCGTTCATCACGCGATAGGCCAGCATGACCGCCACCCCGGCGAAGATGATGCCTCCTGCTGCTTGCCCGATCAGAACCCCCGGTGCGCCATAAATCGCGCCTCCTGCAATGGCCAGCGGCCAGGTTCCAAGCGTATTTCGCCCCCAATTGACCCATGTTGAATAGCTCGGTTTGCCGAGATTATTGAATGACGCATTGGCGACAAAAATGACGCCGTTGAAAAAGAACAGAAGCGCAAGCGGGCCGCAAAAAATATATATCAGATCCAGCGCAACGCCCTGGGCTTCAAACGTTGCGGCCACAAGGTCACGCGCGGCAAACAACACTGCCGAGGCGATAACGACGTAGATGCCGACAAAGATCAACCCGGACACAAACGCACCCCGCACGCGCGTCAGCAGACCTGCGCCAAAATTTTGCCCGATCACCGGCCCAATCGCGCCTGACAGGGCGAAAACGACTGCAAAGGCAACAGGCGTCAGGCGGCCGATGACTGCCATCCCCGCGACAGCCTCGGTTCCGAATTTGGCAATCTCGCGCGTGACAACGGCCGACCCCACGGGGGTTGCGATATTGGCCAGCACAGCGGGCGAGGCAATCGCCGTCACCGCCTTGAAATCGCGTTTAAGCATGGCGACGGACGGCAGCGCCAGCCCGTCATATTTCCGCACGGCAGGCACGACGGCAACAATCAGCATCACAAACCGCGCCACGACCGAGGCATAGGCCGCCCCGTCAAGCTCCAACCCCGCGGTGAAGATCAGCAAAGGGTCAAGGGCCGCATTGACGAGACCGCCAACGAGGGTCGACATCATCGACAGTTTGGCGTCGCCATGGGCCCTTAAAACCGCCATCCCGATAATGGCGACCGACACGACCGGCATGGTCGGCAGAACGATCCACAGATAAGATTGCGCCAGATCCGCAATCTCGCCCGTTGCCCCCAAAAGCGCCAGCAGCCAAGGCAACGAAGGCAGCGTGATCATCGGCACTATAATGCCGGTGATCAGCCCAAAGGTCGCAACGCTGCTGGCATATTCCCGCGCCTCCGTCGTTTTCTTGGCCCCCAAAGCCCGCGCCACCAACGAGCCTGCCGCAATCGACAGCCCGATATTGATCGAGTTCGTGAAAAAGAGAATGGTTCCAGCAAACCCGACAGCCGCGGCAAGCGAGGCATTCCCCAACATCGAGATGAATATCATGTCAACGAAATCGACCGCGAACATGGCCATCAGTCCGATACTGGCCATGAAGGCCATGACCGAGACATGCCGCATCAAGTTTCCGTGGATAAAGACCGGGTCGTTGGTTTCGCTGACGCTCATGCGCTTTTCTCGTCGGGGCGTTTGTTGGGGGGCATCCAGGCGCGGTCGATCGAGGCCTTGTCGGGGTTGCGCGCCCCGGTAATTGCGGCCTCGGTCAGCCCGGCAACGGCCCGCGCCTTCTTGACGTAATCCTCGTTCAGATGCGAGGGCACGTCGGGGTCATAAACCTCGGCCAGCGCCCGGATCGCGTATTGGTCGCTTTTGACAAACGCCGTAACCGCCTTTTCAGCCTCGTAAGGATGAACGCCGAACGCTTCCAGCGCGCTGCGTCCCGCCCGGACGGCACTGTCAAATGTCTCTCGGATGATGTCGTTGGATCCGGCGGCGTAGTGTTTATAGACATCCTCGCGCCCGTATGCGCGGGTTACGATATGAATGTCGGGGCGGTCACGCCGCGCGTGCTCGATTATGTCAATCGTGCGCTCGGGATCGTCAATCGCAATCACCAGCATTTCGGCGTCACGCAGACCGGCTGCGTGCAACAAATCAGGGCGCGAGGCATCGCCGTAAAACGCCTTTATGCCGAATTTTGCCATTGTATCAATTGTTTCCGCACTTAGATCCAGAACCACGGTGCTATACCCGTTCGCCCTGAGGATGCGGTTGACGACCTGACCAAACCGGCCCGTTCCGGCAATGATTGCCGTCCCCTTGTCGGTGATCTCGTCCGGTTGCCGCGCCTGCGCGTTTTCCAGTTTTGGCAGGATCAGGCGATCAAAACAGATGAACAGCAAAGGTGTCAGCATCATCGACAGTGCGACGACCAGCAACATGGTCTCGGCCAATGCCTCGGGGATGACGCCGTTCTGAACCGTGAAGGACAACAAGACAAAGCCAAACTCGCCTGCCTGCGCAAGGGACAGCGCGAACAGCCACTTGTCCGACCCGCGCAGCCCGAAGAATTGCGCAAGACCAAGCAAGACCGCGGCCTTGGTCGCCATCAGCCCCAGCGTCAGCCCGACGACCGTTCCCAGATGCTCAAACAGGGCCGCGAAATTGACGCCGGCACCCACAGTGATGAAAAAAAGCCCCAGCAACAGACCTTTGAATGGATCGATGTCGCTTTCCAGTTCATGCCTGAATTCGCTGTTGGCCAGCACCACCCCGGCAAGAAAAGTTCCAAGTGCGGGCGAAAGCCCGACCAGCGTCATCAAGAGAGCAATGCTGATCACCAGCAACAAGGCCGCGGCGGTAAAGACCTCGCGCAGTTTCGCGGTCGCGATAAACCTGAACAGCGGGCGCGACAGATAGTGCCCACCCACAACGACCGATGCGATGGCAAGAACCGTCACGATCGCAACCTGCCAGCCGGCCAATCCATCCATGAAGCCAGTCGCGCCGCCGTGGCCTGCCTCGGCCCCGTGGGCAAGAAGATCGACAAGTTCCGGCAGCGCCAGCAAAGGGATCAGCGCCAGCATGGGAATGACGGCAATATCCTGAAACAGCAGCACCGAAAAACCCGATTGCCCGCCATCGCTTTTCATCAGGCCTTTTTCAGTGAGGGTTTGCAGGACGATCGCCGTCGAGGACAGCGAAAACACCAGACCTATCGACAGGGCCACGGACCAGACCTGTCCCAATGCCATCGCAATCGCCGCGATGATCAGCGTGGTCAGCCCGACCTGCAAACCGCCCAATCCAAGCAGGCGATGGCGCATGTTCCAAAGCGATCTGGGTTCCAGTTCCAGCCCGACGAGGAACAACATCATGACCACGCCGAATTCCGCAAAGTGCTGGATGTCCTGCGTTTCCGATCCCACGACGCCGACCAACGGGCCGATCACGATCCCCGCGATCAGGTAGCCAAGAACGGACCCCAGCCCCAGTTTCTTGGCGACAGGGACGGCAATAACGGCAGCCCCAAGATAGATGAAGGCCTGAAACAGGAAAGCGGTCATTGGGAAGCCTCGCGGAGCCGCGGAAGGTGTTCGGCGCTGAGTGTTCGCAGCGCTGTCGCGGCATCAATATCAAGCGTTTCGTCGCGCAGGGCGGTCAGGAAATCCACGTATCCATCCACATGAATGCGCAACCTTTCATTCCCGCCAAGGGACATGGATCCGAACAGAACGTATGGCGACACAAACCTCAGCTTGCAAAGGTTCGCGGTCTGTTCGAGTGGCGTCAGCAAAACGCGAAGATCGAAATTGTTGTATCCGTCTTCCTTGTAGGCGGATTCGGGACCACCCGCAGAAACGACAGGCACCAGCAGTTTGCCATGCAGGAAGGTGGCCCCCTGTCCATAGGCAAAGCCGTGCTCCAACACCAGATCCTGCCATTCCTTGAGGATCGAGGGCGTTGAATACCACATCAGCGGAAACTGCATGACCACGACATCATGCGCCAACAGGCGTTCCTGTTCGCGGTCGACATCGATTTTCATGCGCGGATATTCGCGGTAAAGATCCACGAAGGTAACGCCGTCCAACCGGCCCGCGGCCATGGCCATTGATTTGTTGACGACAGAGTGTCGCGCCGCGGGGTGCGCATAAAGGACAAGAATTCTTTGCATGCGAATGTTTCCCCCCAAACCAGACGAACGCCGAGCATAGCGGAGAATGAATTTAGGTGAACCCCTGAAAACGCGGCTGTTCGGGCGCTCCCAGGTTTTGCGACAACTCACGGGCGGAACGTGCGACGGTCGCGCCGATTTCAGGTATTGCGGATATGGCCATGCGATGAGTCGGTCCGGACACCGAAATACCGGCCACCGCTTCACCATACTGGTTGCGCACGGGGGCCGCGATGCAGCGCATGCCCAAGGTGCGTTCCTCGTTGTCAAAAGCGTAACCCCGCACGCGGATGGCAGCCATTTCCTCGGCCAATGCCGGGTGAGAGATGATCGTGTTCTCCGTGAACCGCAGGAGGTTGGTCCGGCGCAGATGGCGGGTGAATTGGGCGTCTGAAAGACAGCTCAGCAAGGCCTTGCCGATGCCCGAGGAATGCATCGCCGAGCGGGTTCCGGGCGGAAAGAAGGCCCGGATGGTTTCCTGCGTTTCCACCTGACTGACGAACAGCACCTCGGCGTTTCTTTCAACGCCCAGATTGGCGGTTTCGCCTGTGGCCTCCATCAGCGCGCGCATGAAGGGGCGGCTTTTTTCGATCAGCCCCGACCTGCGCAGAAAGGCCGAGCCCAGACGAAATGCCGCTGGTCCGATGTGCCAGGTCTGATCAGACGGATCGGTTTCAACCATCGAGCGCGTCTCAAGCGTTGCCAGTACGCGATAAACGGTCGAAGGCGACTGGCGCATGTCGGAAGCGATCCGGGAAAGTGTCAAATCGCGCCCGGCGGCCAGTTTCTCCAGAACGTCCAGCGCGCGTTCCAGCGACTGAATGGTGGATTTGTCACCAGTTCTGTGGGTGTTTCGCGGCCGTCCGCGCGGTCTGGTGTTCTGGTTCAAGGGGCGCTCCAAAGGCCATTTTGCCACTGGCAAGATACTAATATGAAATATAATTTCGGACAATGAAAAAGATAATACGCTGAAAAAATGTGTAAAAATCGATATTTTCGAGTAACGAAAATAATTTTCAGAAAAATTGCAAACCTTGGCCGCTGTTGCTAATTTCGCGGTCTCAGGTGATCAGGAGCAATGACATGAGCTTTCAGAACCCCGTTTTCATTCCGGGGCCGACCAACATGCCCGAAGCGCTGCGCAAGGCCATGGACATGCCGACCATCGACCACAGGTCCTCGGTCTTCGGGGAAATCCTGCACCCTGCGCTGGCCGGCGTGAAAAAGGTTTTGAAATCCGGGCGGGCCGAGGTTTTCGTCTTTCCGTCGACCGGCACGGGTGGCTGGGAAACCGCGATCACCAATACGCTGAGCGCCGGCGACAAGGTACTGGCGGCGCGCAACGGCATGTTCAGCCATCGCTGGATCGACATGTGCCAGCGGCACGACCTGAGCGTCGAGGTTATTGAAACACCCTGGGGGCAGGGGATCCCGGCGGATCGTTTTCAGGAGCGTCTCGCAGCAGATACCGCGCACGAAATCAGGGTTGTGCTGGCAACCCATAACGAAACCGCGACCGGTGTGGTTTCCGATATTGCAGCCGTCCGAAAGGCGCTTGATGCCGCCGGACACCCTGCGCTTTTGTTCGTGGATGGTGTCAGCTCGATCGGGTCGATGGATTTCAGAATGGATGAATGGGGCGTCGATATCGCCGTCACCGGGTCACAAAAAGGGTTCATGCTGCCTGCGGGGCTGGCGATCGTCGGGTTTGGCCCAAAGGCGATCGCGGCGCTTGAGACGGCCACATTGGCACGCACCTTTTTCGACGTCCGGGATATGGCCTTGGGGTACGCCAACAACGCCTATCCCTACACACCGGCGGTTGGCCTGCTGAACGGGTTGAAAAGGTCGACCGAAATGCTGCTGGACGAGGGGCTTGAGCAGGTGTTTGCGCGTCACCACCGGATCGCTTCGGGTGTGCGCAGCGCCGTCGCGGCCTGGGGGATGGACCTTTGCGCGCAATCACCCGATCTATACTCCGACACGGTCAGTGCGATCCGAACGCCAGAGGGATTCAACGCAACAGACATCGTGACTCTCGCGGCGGACAAGTACGGGGTTGCCTTTGGCGTGGGCCTTGGCGAGGTTGGGGGAAAGGTTTTCCGCATCGGCCATCTGGGCAGCCTGACGGATGTGATGATGCTGGCCGGTCTTGCGACAGCCGAGATGTGCCTGGCGGATCTGGGTCTGAACATCAGGCTGGGCGCCGGTGTGGCCGCCGCGCAGGAATATTTCCGCGCAAGTGTCCTGAGCAATGACCGCGCTGCTGCCTGAAGGAGATGGACCAAATGTATATTCCGACGATTGACGACATGCTGACCGCGCATGAACGGATCAGGCCCCATATCCACGAAACCCCGGTCTTAAGCTCGGCCTTTCTCAACGATCTCACCGGGGCTGAGCTTTTCTTCAAGTGCGAGAATTTTCAAAAGGCCGGAGCGTTCAAGGTACGCGGCGCTTCGAACGCGGTTTTTGGGTTGCGTGATGACAAGCTGGAACGCGGGGTGGCGACTCATTCGTCGGGAAACCACGCCCTGAGCCTGTCCTATGCCGCCGGACGCCGGGGCATTCCCTGCACGGTTGTGATGCCGCGCACGGCGCCCCGGGCCAAAAAGGAGGCGGTCATCGGGTATGGGGGCCGGATTGTCGAATGCGACCCCTCAACCACCAGCCGCGAGGCTGTTTTCGCCGAGGTTGTTCGCGAAACGGGGGCCGAGTTCGTTCACCCCTACAACGACCCGCGTGTGATCGCCGGGCAGGGCACCTGTTCGCGCGAGTTGATCGGGCAGGTGGATCGCCTTGATGCAGTTATCGCGCCCATCGGTGGCGGTGGGATGATATCGGGCACCTGCCTGACGCTTTCCAATCTTGCGCCGGACGTGAAAGTTTACGCCGCCGAGCCGGAACAGGCCGACGATGCCTGTCGCAGTTTCAAAGCCGGGCACATCATTGCCGACGACGCGCCGGAAACGGTGGCGGATGGGTTGAAGGTGCCGCTCAAGGACCTGACATGGCATTTCGTTTCCCGGCACGTCACTGATATTCTGACGGCCTCGGACCCGGAGATTATCGCCGCGATGAAACTGATCTGGAAGCGGATGAAGCTGGTGGTGGAGCCCTCTTCCGCCGTGCCCCTGGCAACCGTGCTGAAAAATCCGGAAACCTTCGCAGCTATGCGCATTGGAATTATCCTGACTGGCGGGAATGTGGATCTGGACCGCCTGCCATGGATGGTTCCCTGAACTGGAGAATGATGATGAACATGGAAACCGATCTGAGCGGACTTGAAGTCGGCTATGACGTTCCGGCCCTGCCGGGAATGAACGAAGCGGACATTCAGACGCCCTGTCTCGTCCTCGACCTTGATGCGCTTGAACGCAATATCGTCAAGATGGGGGCGTATGCCAGGGCCCATGGCATGCGTCACAGGGTTCACGGTAAAATGCACAAATCCGTCGATGTCGCCCGGCTGCAGGAACGTCTGGGAGGGGCCGTTGGTGTCTGTTGTCAGAAAGTGAGCGAAGCCGAGGTTTTCGCCCGCGGCGGCATCAGGGATATTCTCGTCAGCAACCAGGTGCGTGACGCCGCCAAGATCGACCGTCTTGCGCGATTGCCGAAACTGGCAGCGCGCGTGATCGTTTGTGTGGATGATCCTGCAAATGTCGCGGACCTGTCCGCCGCAGTCGTGAAGCACGGAACGAACCTGGACTGTTTTATCGAAATCGATTGCGGCGCCGGGCGCTGCGGGGTGACGACGACAAAGGCCGTTGTCGACATTGCCAAAGCGATCGATGCCGCTCCGGGGCTGCGTTTCACAGGCATTCAGGCCTATCAGGGGGCCATGCAGCACCTTGATGTCTACACGGACCGCAAAGCCAAGCTTGATGTCGCAATCGGTATGGTCAAGGACGCGGTCAAGGGGTTGAAAGCCGCGGGGCTGACGCCTGAACTGGTGTCGGGCGGAGGCACGGGGTCATACTACTTCGAGAGCGAGTCAGGCGTTTACAATGAATTGCAATGCGGCTCCTATGCATTCATGGATGCGGATTACGGTCGCATTCTGGATGAGAACGGCACGCGAATAGATCGGGGTGAATGGGAAAACGCGCTCTTTCTGCTGACGTCGGTGATGAGCCACGCGAAGGCCGACAAGGCGATTTGCGATGCCGGGCTGAAGGCGCAGTCGGTGGACAGCGGGTTGCCTGTCATCTTTGGACGGAACGATGTGGAATACGCCAAATGCTCGGACGAACACGGCGTGATTTCCGACCCCGATGGTGTCCTTGCGGTCAATGACAAGCTGCGACTGGTGCCGGGGCATTGCGACCCGACCTGCAATGTCCATGACTGGTATGTGGGCGTTCGCAATGGCAAGGTCGAGACGCTCTGGCCGGTTTCGGCGCGTGGCAAGGCCTACTGAATTTCGCCTTCGGCGAGGATATTTGACCCACAAAGAAAGGCAAAGAATGATTATTGTGCCGGAAAGTGAAATCGCGGGCCTGATCGGGCGCGCGGAGTGTTTTGACGCCGTTGAAAAGGTATTTGCGGCCATGTCGCGCGGGGATGCCTATAATTTTCCGGTGATCCGCGAAGCGATTGGCCATGCGGATGCGCTTTACGGTTTCAAGTCCGGGTTTGACCGCGCGGGGTTGTCGCTTGGCCTCAAGTCGGGCGGATACTGGCCGGGTAACGAGGCCAGGGGTTTGACCAACCACCAATCGACGATTTTCCTGTTTGACGCGGACACCGGGAAAGTCGGCGCGATTGTCGGAGGGAACCTGTTGACGGCCTTGCGCACGGCAGCGGCGTCCTCGGTTTCAATCCGGCATCTGGCGCCGCGGGGGGCAAGGGTTCTGGGCATGATCGGGGCTGGGCACCAGTCGGCTTTTCAGATGCGCGCGGCGGTGGAACAGCGCAGTTTCGAGCGTGTGATCGGCTGGAATTACCATCCGGAAATGTTGTCGCGGCTTGCGGAAACCGCCGATGATCTGGGCTTGCCGTTTGAAGCGGTCGATCTTGATCGGCTGGGGGCCGAGGCGGATGTCATCATCTCGATCACCTCCAGCTTTGACGCGATATTGAAAGACATACAGGTCAAAGGTGGAACGCATATCGCCTGCATGGGGACCGATACGAAAGGCAAGCAGGAAGTCGATGCCGCGCTGGTCGCGCGTGCCAGCGTCTTTACCGATGAAGTCGCGCAGGCGATCAGTATTGGCGAGTGCCAGCACGCGTTCGCCGCCGGTCAGATTGCCAGAGCGGATATTGCTGAAATCGGGGCGGTGATCAACAATTCGCACCCCGGACGCCGGTCAGAGGAAGAAATCACGCTGTTTGACGGAACCGGTGTCGGATTGCAGGATCTGGCGGTTGCGTCCGTGGTGGTGGATCTGGCGCGCAAAAAAGGTGTCGCCCTTGAGGTCGATTTCTAAGGTTAGTTTCGCACGGATGGCGTATCGCTCAGCCCGTTCAGAATAGGGCAGTCGGGTCGATGGTCACCTGCACAGGCGTCCACCAGATGAGACAGCGTTTCACGCATGGCCCTGAGGTCGGTTATCTTGGCATCGATCCGGTCCAGATGTTGTTGGGCCACAGACTTGACGTCGCTGCTGGCCCGCTGGCCGTCTTCGTAAAGGGCCAGCAGGGTGCGACAATCCTCGATCGTGAACCCCAAAGCGCGGGCGCGTGACAGAAACGAAAGCTTGTGAAGCTCGGCCGTCGGGAATGCCCGATATCCGTTGGCGCTTCGCAAGGGGGAGACAAGGCCGATATCTTCGTAATAGCGGATGGTTTTGGGGGGCAGGCCTGACTGGCGGGCGGCGTCTCCGATGTTCATCTTTAGTCTCCTATTTCATTCGGCAGGGGCCGGGGCCTGGGTTGTCGGCGGGAATGTCGCAGCGGGTGGTGTCTTGTTTGAAACCGGGCGGATCCAGCGCAGGCGCAGGGCATTGGTCAGAACGAACGTGCTGGACAACGCCATCGCGCCGGCCGCCAGCATGGGCGAAAGCTGGATGCCGGCGAAGGGGTAAAACACGCCGGCGGCGACGGGGATCAGGATGACATTATAACCAAATGCCCAAAAGAGGTTCTGGCGAATATTGCGCATCGTGCGCTGGCTGACGTCAAAAGCCGCGGCAACACCGAAGAGATCCCCTGACATCAGAACGACATCGGCCGCCTCGATCGCGATATCGGTTCCGGTGCCGATTGCCACGCCCACGTCGGCGGCGGCCAGCGCCGGGGCATCATTGATGCCGTCCCCGATAAAGGCCAGCTTGCCGGAATTTTGCTTCAGGTTCCCAAGCGCTTCCACCTTTCCGTCGGGCAGAACCCCGGCGATGGTTTCCTTGATCCCCAATTGTCCGGCGATTGCCCTGGCCGTGACCTCGTTGTCGCCCGTGATCATGACCACTTTCAACCCCAGTCCGTGCAGTGCGGCAAGGGCCGCCGGGGTGGTTTCCTTGATGGGATCGGAAACGGCAATCGCAGCGGCGGCAATGCCGTCAATGGCTACGAACAGCGGCGTTTTTCCGCTGGCGCCGAACTGGCCCGCGAAATCGGCCATCGCGCCAAGGTCGATGTCTTCGCGGGTCATCAACCTGTCCGCACCGACCAGCACATCCCATCCCTCCACCTTCGCTTTCACACCAAATCCGGTTAAGGATTGAAAGTCGGAAACCTCGGGCAGGTCAAGATCCCGTTCGCGCGCGGCGCGGACGATTGCACGGGCGATCGGGTGCTCGGAGCGATCTTCCAGAGCCGCGACAAGTCTCAGAACGTCATCGTCCTTAAACCCCTCGGCAACCCTGAGGTCGGTCAGTTCAGGCCGCCCTTTGGTCAGGGTTCCGGTCTTGTCGACCGCCACGACCGTCGTTTGTTCCAGCAATTGCAACGCATCGCCTTTGCGAAAAAGCACACCAAGCTCGGCAGCGCGCCCGGTGCCGACCATGATGGACGTCGGCGTGGCCAGTCCCATGGCGCAGGGGCAGGCGATAATCAGAACCGAGACCCCCGCAACCAGCGAGAACCCAAGCGCGGGCGACGGTCCAAACATCAGCCAGACCAGTATGGTCAGCACCGCCGTCGCCATGACGACCGGCACGAAATAGAACGTGATGCGATCCACCAGTCCCTGCACCGGCAGCTTGGCGCCTTGTGCGTCTTCGACCATGCGGATGATCTGGGCCAGAACGGTGTCGCTGCCCACTTTTGTTGCGCGGTATTCCAACGCGCCTTGACCGTTGACGGTACCGCCAACGACCGGGGCACCCGTCGTCTTCTCCAGCGGGATCGGCTCTCCGCTGATCATGCTTTCGTCGACATAGGAAAGGCCTGTCAGAACCTCGCCGTCGGTTGCGATCTTTTCGCCGGGGCGCACCTGAAGGATGTCGCCAACGGCAATGTTTTCAACCGGAGTTTCCACGAACGCGTTGCCTTGCTTGACGCGCGCTGTTCTGGCTTTCAGCCCCGCCAGCTTGCGTATGGCTTGCCCCGTGCGTCCCTTGGCGCGGGCTTCCAGCAACCGGCCAAACAGGATCAGAACGACGATGACGGCGGCGGCTTCGAAATAGACATTGGCGGTGCCTTTGGGCAGCACGCCGGGCGCGAAAGTCGAAACGACCGAAAA
>CAYXNM010000005.1:34563-38697 GCA_964466385.1 uncultured Rhodobacter sp.
GCGCGTTCCACGCGTCCGACGCAACTGGCGCAGGACATGCCCTCGACAATCAGCTGCACCGATGTGGTCACCGCAGGATACCCGGTGGTTTCAAGCGTTTCGACCAGCCCGGCGACGTTCGCGGGGGCATCAAAGTCGATCTGGGCCGTTTCCGTTGCAAGGTTCACGTCAGCGCTTTGAACGCCCGGAACCGCGGACAGCGCGCGCTCGACCCGGCCGACGCATCCGGCGCAGGACATGCCTTCGATCCTGAGATTCGCGTGTTGAGAATGTGCCATGGTCAATGCTCCGTTCAGTCCGTTCCCCTCTATATGAAGGTTCCAGTCAGGGGAAGGTCAAGACCAGGCATTCACTTTTGCTGCGACAAATTGAACATCGGCATCATGGATCGGGTGTGCCTATTCAACCACGAAAGGCAATCGTTCGGCGGGCGGCGTGTTCCGGCTGCGGTTCGAGCGGACCTGCCCATCGATCACCGTCATCCCGACACCCGGCAGATTGCCCTGATGGACACTTTCCAGCATGTCCTTGCCGGGCGAGTGCTGTGCCATGTCGATCAGGATGAAATCCGCCGATTTGCCGATCTCGATCAGGCCACAATCAAGGTCACGCATCCGCGCGGTATTCCCGGTTGCAAAGCAAAAGGCGATCTCGGCGGGGATATCCCCAAGGCTTGACAGCATCGCAACCATGCGAGGGATGCCCAGGGGCTGCACGCCCGATCCGGCAGGCGCGTCCGTGCCAAGAATGATCCGCTCGGGCTGGCCGATTTCAAAGGCCGTGCGGGTCGCCAGCAAGGCCGCGCGTTCGTTGCCGTTATGGACGACCTCGATCCCGCGCAGACAGCTTTCACACAGGCAGGTGATCTGATCGTCGGGCAGGGCGGTGTGGCCGCCGTTGATGTGGCCGATGATGTCGGCATCCGCCTCCAGCACCACGTCCTTGTCGATCAGGCCCGAGCCGGGGATCGATGGCCCGCCCGTGTGGATCGTCGACTGAATGCCGTATTTCCGCGCCCATTTGACCATCTGCTGCGCGGTTTCGCCGGTCTTGACCGACCCAAGGCCAACTTCGCCCAGAAGGCGCACGCCCGCATCCGCCATATCCTTGAAATCTTCCTCGACCATGCCCTCTTCCAGGACCGGCGCGCCGGCATAGACCTTGACGCCCGAGGGGCGGAAATTCTCGTACCAACGCTGCGAGGCGATGGCCATTGCCTTAAGCCCAACCACGTCTTTTGGCCGCCCCGGCGCGTGCACTTCACCGGCCGAGATCATGGTCGTTACCCCCCCATGCAGGCAGCTGTCGATCCAGTTCAGTTGGGTTTGCCGTGGGGTAAAATCACCGATGACCGGATGCACATGGCTGTCGATCAGTCCGGGCGCCAGCGTCACGCCATTGGCGTCGATCACCGTGTTGGCCTGATCCGTGTCCAGATCTTTTTCAGCCCCGATCGCCGCGATTTTCCCGTCAATGGCAATGACGCAATCCCCGCTTAGAAGGGGCTCCTCCAATTTGCCGCTGAGGATGCGGCCGATATTCCGGATGACAAGCTTTTGTGGTTTTTCGGACATGGCGAGACTCACTTGTGAATGGGGTAATACCGAAATGCTCTCATAATTTTCGTTTGCAGGCAAACGTTTTTGCGGCGCGCGGTCAGAGCTTGTCCAACAGGGCCGCCAGCCTGTCACGCTCGCGCGGGGTCAGGTTTGCTGTGGTCTGTGCGGAAACTTCAAGGGCGCGGGGGATCATGTCCCGGATCAGCACCCGACCCGCGTCCGACAGCCGGATCATCAGCCTGCGCCGGTCGGTTTCAGACTTGCGGA
The DNA here is from genome assembly GCA_964466385.1 of uncultured Rhodobacter sp. Taxonomy (GTDB): domain Bacteria; phylum Pseudomonadota; class Alphaproteobacteria; order Rhodobacterales; family Rhodobacteraceae; genus UBA5972. Next base: position 36,390 of record CAYXNM010000005.1, read on the forward strand.
TCAGGACGAGGCTCTTTTTTCCCAGCCGCTCGACCACGCCCTTGGTCGTTGCCGCGTCCATGCCCACCAACCGTCCCAGATGGTTTTGCGACACGTCGCCCACTTCCAACAACTTGGCGAGAACGGCCAGTTGGGTGGGCGTCGTTTCGCCAAGGGTTCTGGAGAATATCTCCAGATGTTTCTGGTTTGCCAATCGCAGGCGAAAGCCGATCTGGTCGTCCAGGTGATACCCATTGAGGATGCCTTTCGCGGTGCCGCCCATGACCTGACCTTTCTGCCCTGCCCCCAGAAGGGGATGAAAACCGCGCGACTGCAAGAAAAATATTGGTATACTTACAAATTTTCTGGCGTTATGTGGGGCCTGTTCATGTCTGATCATCGCTGCCAAGGTGGAACGCTGCATGTCAAGTCTGGTCATAAGGAAACAAACCCTGCTGCGCGAGCAGATCTTTCACGAGGGCGGCCCGGTTGCGGCTGTGCCGTTGATGCGCGCAGCGATGGTCACGACCCTTTTTAACCCCTTTGCGGGGCGGTTTGAACCGGACATTCGGTGGTTCATGGAAACCCTGAAACCGCTGGGGCTGGCGATGGCGACCGAGTTGATCGCGGCACTTGGCGGCAAGGACCGGATCCAGGGCTATGGCAAGGGCGCGATCATCGGGCAGGACGGCGAACTGGAACACGGCGCGCTCTGGCACGTACCGGGCGGCTATGCCATGCGCGAGGCGCTGGGCAAGGCCGATGCCATCGTGCCTTCGGCCAAGAAGGTCGGCGCGGTCGGTGCCACGCTTGACGTGCCGATCACACATATCAATGCCTCCTACGTGCGCAGCCATTTTGATGCGATGGAAATTCGCTGCCCCGATGGTCCCAGGGCGGGTGAAATGGTGGTTGTGCTGGTCATGACGACCGGCGCGCGCATTCATGCCCGTGTCGGCGGATTGGCGGCGCATGACATTTCAGCAGGCGACGGATTGCGTTGATCCGGGCTATCCGCCGTCAAAAAAAATTGTTTGACAACGAACAAATAATGTCGCCGAATACCGGGGATCGGTCCGGCTGCTCGCCGGGGTCCGGTTTCGTCTGAAAGGAACATCGGTTTGGACTCGATTTCGGCTAGGAACGACCGGGCTGTCGCCCCGGCGGCAATTATGGGCCGGGCTGTCCGGAACGCGCGACGACCCGCACGCGCGGATTTCGGGACCGGCGCGCGTGCCGCGTTTCTGCCCCATGGCCGGTTGCACCTCAACCACGGGCCGATTGATCTTGTGATCGAGGCGAACGGCACCCCCAAGGCGCGGCAAGATGCCTTTGATCGCGCGCGCCGATCATTTTTGACGATCCTGACCGATCTCATGGCCGAAATCGAATTGCTGCGTGCGCCGGCGCGCTGTGTCGGCAAAGACGCCAAGGGTCCGGTTGCGCACCGGATGCTTGCAGCAACCCGCGTGGTTGGTGATATTTTCGTCACCCCGATGGCTGCGGTTGCCGGGGCGGTTGCCGATCACGTTCTGGCGGAAATGACCCGGGCGGCGCAACTGGATTTTGCACTGGTCAACAACGGCGGGGATATTGCGTTCTGGCAGGGTATGCGCCCGCTTGTGCGGATAGGCATCGTGTCCGACCCACAGACCGCGAACCAGCCAGCGGTTGCACGGGTTCCCCGTTCTTCGGGGATCGGCGGCGTTGCCACTAGTGGCTGGCGAGGGCGCAGTTTCTCGCTGGGGATCGCCGATGCCGTCACCGTGCTTGCCGAAAACGCCGCGTGTGCCGATGTTGCGGCCACTCTGATCGCCAATGCCGTTGACCTGCCGGAGTCGGTGAAAATCAAGCGGACACCCGCGTGTGATCTGGCACCGGACAATGATCTTGGGAACCGGCCGGTCACGGTCGCGGTGGCGGCGCTGACAAACGACGAAGTCGGACGCGCCCTCGATTTGGGAGAGCGCCGCGCCCGAACATTCATCGACCGTGGTCTGGGCATCGGGGTTTGCCTCAATCTTCAGGGCCACGTCCGCGTGGTCGGGCGCGGTTTTTCGAAAACACCTGAATACACCCAGTTGAAAAAGGAGCTGCGCCCATGACGCTTGCCAAAATCAGGAAGATCGTCACCGTTGTTGAAGACACCCGGATCGAAATCGGGCAGGAAATCGACCCTCCGACACGGCGCGCGGCTGCGATTGCCGTCATCGACAACCCCTTTGCAGGACGTTTTGAACAGGATCTGGAGGAGTTGATGGCGATTGGCGAGGAACTGGGCGACCTTCTGGGGCGTGCCTGTGTCGAGGCGCTTGGCATCACGCCCGCG
>CAYXNM010000006.1:0-12878 GCA_964466385.1 uncultured Rhodobacter sp.
GGCGGCGAAAGCCAGCGGATACGGTTGGCCAGCCAGATCGGGTCTGGCTTGACGGGGGTGCTTTATGTGCTCGACGAACCCTCGATCGGGTTGCATCAGCGTGACAATGGCAGGCTGTTGGAAACATTGAAGGATCTGCGCGATCAGGGCAATACCGTCATCGTCGTGGAACATGACGAGGAGGCAATCCGGTCGGCCGATTACGTTCTTGATATCGGCCCCGGTGCCGGGGTTCATGGGGGGCAGGTGGTGGCACGCGGAACGCCCGAGGATATCGCTGCTGATGCGGCCTCGATCACCGGGCAATACCTGACCGGATCGCGCCAGATCCCGGTTCCCGGCGAACGGCGCGTGGGAAACGGCAAATCGCTGGTGGTCCGGGGGGCAACCGGCAACAACCTTAAAAACATGACGGCCGCGTTTCCCCTTGGCACCTTCACCTGCATCACCGGCGTTTCAGGGGGGGGCAAGTCGACGCTGACGGTCGAAACCCTGTTCAAAACAGCCAGCATGCGTCTGAATGGCGCGCGCCAGACACCCGCCCCGTGCGAGGCGATCGAGGGGCTGGAATACCTCGACAAGGTGATCGACATCGACCAGCGCCCCATCGGGCGCACGCCGCGCTCCAATCCTGCCACCTATACCGGGGCCTTCACGCCCATTCGCGATTGGTTCGCGGGCCTGCCGGAAAGCAAGACGCGCGGCTATAAACCGGGGCGGTTCAGCTTTAACGTCAAGGGCGGGCGGTGCGAGGCGTGTCAGGGGGACGGTGTCATCAAGATCGAAATGCATTTTCTGCCGGACGTCTACGTCACCTGCGAAAGCTGTCAGGGCAAGCGGTACAACCGCGAAACGCTGGAGATCCTGTTCAAGGGCAAAAGCATCGCCGATGTTCTGGACATGAACGTGGAAGACGCCGAGCAGTTTTTCAAGGCCGTGCCGTCCATTCGCGAAAAAATGACCGCACTGATGCGGGTCGGCCTTGGCTATATAAAGGTCGGCCAGCAGGCGACGACGCTGTCAGGGGGCGAAGCGCAGCGCGTCAAACTGTCAAAGGAGCTGAGCAAACGCTCCACCGGGCGCACGCTTTATATTCTGGACGAGCCGACGACTGGTCTGCATTTTGAGGACGTGCGAAAGTTGCTGGAAGTGCTGCATGAACTGGTCGAGCAGGGCAACACGGTTCTGGTCATCGAGCATAATCTTGACGTGGTCAAAACCGCCGATCACCTGATCGACATCGGCCCCGAAGGCGGGGACGGGGGGGGCATGATCGTGGCCACCGGCACACCGGAAGAGGTTGCCGTGCAACGCAAGAGCTATACCGGACGGTACCTCAAGGACATATTGCGCGGGCAAAGCGTGGCGGCGGAATGATCCTGACCGCGCTCCCGCTGTGACAAAAACCCGATGGCAGATTGCCGCGAACCACCGTTGCGAACGCCGCACCACGGGCAGGCGCCGGGCCGTGCGGGGATGGATTGAACCGGGGCAGACGTCAACATTCCCTTCACGCCAAAAAACGGCCCTGCCCCCACGCAATTCGGAGGGTCAATCAGTCGGACCGTTGGTAGAAGACCGTTCCCGAATCCCCTCCACAACTTGCGATCATGGCAATGTGGTCAAGAAACCGGACGTCGCGTCAGAGCGCGCACGGCATCATCCGAACGGGCCGGATGATGCCGGGTTCTGTCAGGATTTTGCCGGGGCTTCCGCTTTTGCGTCCGCCTCTGCTTCGTGGTCCTGATTGGTGTTGCGCCCGATCACGGCGTAGACTGCACATGACGACATCATCGCCGTAAACAGCAAATACAAGCCGATGAACAAAGCCACACCGTTCCAGGATGTTGCCATCGCTGAAAAATAGACTGAAACCAAAATTGTGCCAGCCACCGCACGAAATACCCGGTCTTTCGGGCCTATATTGTTTCTGAACATTTCTGCTCCCCTCGATTTTCCGCCCATTTGTTGAGCATGTGGGGACAGATTACTTCTGATTGTGTTCAAAATTGGGTGAATTCGGGGATTGTTGATGTTTTGGGGCCAATTAAGGAGTTTTTTTTGCGTTTCCGTTCGGTTTTTCCCTTGTCGCCACTGCGCCCCGTTTCGCCTTATCCGCGTCGGAGCTTCTCAAACCGGGGCAGCATCGCTGAAAAATCCATGCCTGAGCCGTCCTCATCCTCAACGAAAGCTTGATAAAGAGCGGTTGCGTGCTCTCCAAGCGGGGTTGCGGCATCGACGGCGATCGCTGCTTGCTGTGAAAGTCGCAGGTCCTTCAGCATCAGGTCAGCGGCAAAGCCCGGTTTGTAATCGTTGTCGGCGGGGCTTTGCGGCCCCACGCCCGGCGCCGGGCAATAGGCGTTCATGGTCCAGCTGTAACCTGACGAGGTCGAGACGACGTCAAACATCTTTGTCCGATCAAGCGCGAGTTTGTCGGCCAGCGCAAAAGCCTCGCATGTGACGATCATGGTCGCGCCAAGGATCATGTTGTTGCATATCTTGGCGGCCTGACCGTTGCCGGACGGGCCGCAATGGACGGCCTTTTGCCCCATGATATCGAAAAGGGGCGCGGCCTTTGCGAACGCGGGGTCGCTGCCCCCGGCCATGAATGTCAGCGTTCCCGCCTTCGCCCCGCCGATCCCGCCGGAAACAGGCGCGTCCGCTGCCAGCAATCCGGCGGCCAGGGCATCGGTTGCGACCGCGCGTGCGCTTTCAACGTCGACCGTCGAGCAGTCCAGAAACAAGGCCTCTTTTTCCATTGCTGGAATGATCTCTGCCGCAACATTCCGCAGAATGTCGCCGTTTGGCAGCATGGTGATGACCACGTCCTGCCCGCGCGCGGCCATTGCGGAATTCTCGGCGCGCGAAACACCGTCAGGGCAGGGGGCGGCAACATCAAAACCCGTGACCTCGTGCCCCGCTGCGACCAGATTGGCCGCCATCGGCGCGCCCATGTTGCCAAGACCGATAAAACCGATTTTCATTTCAATGTCTCCTTCAGGTTCAGCTCGGCATCATAAAGCGGTGCAAGCATTGCGTCGATTTCCTTGTGACTGACGGCCCCGATGTCCCCGTGTCGCCATCGGGGTGCGCGGTCCTTGTCGATGATCGCCGCACGGATGCCTTCCAGAAAGTCCCCGTGCTCCATTGCGCGCCATGTATAGCGGTATTCCTGACGCAGCGCATCCCGGATCGTGGCGTCTTTGCCAAGGCGCCGGATCATCTCCAGCGTGACGGCCATCGAGAGGGGCGAGTTTCGCCCGAGCGCCGTGAGAGCGCCTGCGGCCACGTCCGTCGGCACCACCCTCAGCCCGGCCGTGATCCCCGCCAGACTGTCCGGCGCAAACAGCGCATCGATTTCCGCCTGTGTGCCCGCTTGCGTGGCGTCAAAACAGGGTGCCGCGAAACCTTCGATGCTGTCCGCTTCACCGCTTTTGGCAAGGGCCGCGATCAGATCCGCCCAATCCCCTTCGGGGACGAAGACATCCGCGAAACCTGCGTGGATCGCGTCGGAGGCATTCATCCGCGCACCCGTCATCCCGTAATAGGCCCCAAGCCGCCCCGGCGCGCGCGAAAGCAGCAGCGAGCCGCCCACATCCGGCACCAGGCCAATGCCGCATTCGGGCATGGCGATGCGGCTGGTTTCGCCGACGATGCGGTGGCTGCCGTGGCACGAAACCCCGACGCCGCCGCCCATGGTGAACCCCTGCATCAACGCCACATACGGCTTTGGGTATTCGGCGATTTTCGCGTTCAGACGATATTCGTCGGTCCAGAACCGTCGTCCATAGGTATAATCGCCGCGCCTGCCGCTGGCATACATCTCCTGAATATCGCCGCCCGAACAGAACGCCCGCTCGCCCGTGGCGTCGATGATGACAAGCGCCACCGCATTATCGTCGCGCCACTCATCAAGCGCGGCCTCGATCGCACGGCACATCTCGTAGGTCAGCGCGTTGAGGGCCTCGGGACGGTTGAGCGTGATGCGCCCGGCCCACCCGTCGGTTCTGATCAATATGTCAGCCACGGTCGCGCTCGGCCAAAAGGGCGCGCGCGGTGATCATGCGCATGATCTCGTTGGTGCCTTCCAGGATTTGGTGCACGCGCAGATCCCGCACGATTTTCTCGATCCCGTAATCGGCCAGATAGCCATAACCACCGTGCATCTGCAAACAGTCGTTCGCCACCTTGAACGCCGTGTCGGTCACGAACCGCTTGGCCATGGCGCAGAATTTTGTGGCATCCGGCGCGCTGGTGTCAAGCTTCCATGCCGCCTGACGCAGAAAAGTCCGCGCGGCCTGCAGTTCGATCTCCATGTCGGCAAGCCGGAACTGCAGCGCCTGAAACTGATCGATCGTGCGGCCAAAGGCTTTGCGTTCGCCCATATACGTCAGCGTCCTGTCCAGCGCGTCCTGCGCGCCCCCCAATGCTCCCGCCGAGATGTTCAGCCGCCCGCCATCCAACCCGTTCATGGCATAGGCGAACCCCTTGCCCTCTTCCCCCACAAGCTCAGCCGTGGGCACGGCACAATCATCGAATTGCACCTGCGCGGTCGGTTGGCTGAGCCAGCCCATTTTCTTTTCGCGCGCCCCGAAGGAAAGCCCAGGCGTGCCGTCCCTGACGATCATGGTCGAGATGCCCTTTGGCCCGGCTTCGCCCGTGCGGCACATGACGACATAAGCGTCCGAATAGCCGCCGCCCGAGATGAAGGCCTTGGTGCCGGTCAGGCTATACCCTTCGTTGGTGCGCACAGCGCGGGTCTTCAGCGCCGCCGCGTCGCTGCCTGAACCCGGCTCGGTCAGGCAATAGCTGACCACGGTTTCCATGGAACACATTTTCGGCAGCCACGCGGCCTTGAGATCATCCGACCCGAACTTGTCGATCATGCCGCCGCACATGTTATGGATCGACAGGAACGACCCGACCGAGGGGCAGGCCATTGCCAGCGCCTCGAATATCAACGTCGCATCGAGCCGCGTGAGGCCGGAGCCGCCATAAGCTTCGGACACGAAAATGCCCCCGAAACCCAGCTCGCCTATTCGCGGCCAAAGCGATTTGGGGATCGTCCCCTGGCTTTCCCAGTCGCGCGCAAACGGCGCGATATGGTCCCGCCCAAAGGCCCGGGCCATGTCAAATATCTGGGATTGCTCGTCTGAGAGCGCGAAATCCATAGGGTCCTCCCCGCGGTCGATCAGGATTTTCTGGCTGAATACGCATGAATTGTTTCAGAACTTTGTCACATTGCGCGAATTCCGTGGGGCTTGTCCAGATCAGACAAGGGGCTGTTCATGCGTGGCGCAATGCACCCCGCCGCCCACCTCGCCGATGCGATCGACGTTAAGCATGATCACGCGGCGACCGGGGTAAGCTCTTTTGAGCGTGTGTTTTGCCCGCTCGTCCGCTGCGGGGTCGCCAAACTCTGCACCTATGACGGCGCCGTTCAATACGTAATAGTTGACATAAGAGGCAACGAAATCGAGCGATTTGACCCGGATATTCACAGGCTCGGGGATGATTTCGATGCTGAATTTCCTCCCGTGGGCGTCGGTGGCGTTCGCGAGCGTTTCCAGCGTGTCAAAAGCGGTCCGCGACCACGGATCGCCCGGAATGATCTTTTCGGGCATCTGTACGAGGATCTTGCCGGGGGCCACAAGCCTTGCCAGCGCATCGATGTGGTAATCCGTGATATCCTGTCCGGCCAGGCCGCGCGCCCAGACCATTTTCCGGGCACCGAAACCGGCCAACAGGCGGCTCGTGATTTCCGCCCGCGTCCCGGCATTCCGGTTCGTGTTGATCCAGGAACTTTCATGCGCGATCAACGTGCCCGCACCGTCGCTTTCAACACCTCCGGCCTCGCCGACCAACCTGGTGTCAAAAACCTCGAGTCCAAGGCGTCGCGCGACGGCTGTGGCCAGCTTCCCGTCTTTTCGATGGATCTGTCGCCGCCCCCAGCCATTGAAATGCAGATCGCTGACAGCGATGCCGCCCTTGCCGTTGACCACGAAGACGGGACCGGAATCGCGGCACCAAAGATCCTCGGTCGGGATGTCCCATATCTCGATCTTGTCGGAAAGCGAACGTCTTGCCGCGTTGGTGTGTTTCTTGTCCATCAACATGACGACCGGTTCAAAATCAACGATCGTGTTGGCGATTCGGGCGACGTCCCTTTGCACCCGCGACCGAAAGGACCGTCCGGGATAGACAGAGGGGCTGACCGGCCACTGCATGAAGGTGCGCGCATGGGGAAGATTTTCCCCCGGCACAAAATACCCGTTCTGCGCCGCAGACAGCGTATTTGACATGCCGTTTGTTCCCAATACGGCAGCGCCAGCACATAAGGGAACGCCCGTCAGCAGATTTCGACGTGTGAACATGGCACCAAACGTTGCATGAAATCGGGAAAAGTCAATGAGGCAGAACGATCACGATCGCCCGACCCGGATGGATTTTGGCGCAACCTCAGGTTAATGTCTGTCATGTTTTCAACCGGGAGGTAAGCCGAATGCCAACACAGAAACTCGCCGTTGCGGTCATCCATGGAATGGGCAGCCAGGGCCTGAACAGACCCCAAAGGCCCGATGAAATCGCTTTTTCCGGCGATCTGCGCAAGCGCATCCGCGCTGAAATGGGCCGAGCGGTTTTTGACCGGGACGTCGCCTGGCGCGAGATCTTCTGGGCGGATGTTCTTCAAAAGCCGGAAAAAGAGTTTCTCAAGCGCTGTGGCAGCACGATTTCGCGTGGCTGGATCCGAAATTTCGTCATTCACAATCTGGGTGACGCGGCGGGGTACAGATACGTCAGGGGCGACGATAATCACACGGCTTATGCCGATATCCACGCAAGGGTTCGCACGGTCGTCAGGGAACTGGAAGACCTCGTTGATCCCGGCGCGCCACTGGTGGTTCTGGCGCACTCGCTCGGCGGGCATATCATGTCGAACTACATTTACGACATCGACAAGAAAAGGCGCCATGCCCCGGCGGACATGGAGCCGACCGATTTTCAAAACCTGGAAACAATGGCCGGGTTTGTCACCTTCGGGTGCAACATCCCCATTTTCACGTTCGCCTATGACAAGGACGATATCCATCCGATCGCCTTTCCGGGTCGGAAAATTCCCGAACCCGCGCGTCTGAAACCGTGGTGGTGGAATTATTATGACCGGGATGATGTTCTGGGCTATCCGCTGCGCAAGATCGGACCGCACTATCAGGCGCTGGCAACGGCCGGGGATCTGAAGGACAAGCGCATCAATTCCGGAAATATCCTTGAAAGCTGGAATCCGCTGTCTCACAACGCCTATTGGCGGGACGATGATCTTTATCGTCCGGTTGCAAAATTCCTGAAGAACGTGATGAGCAAAGGCGGCGCGTTATAGACCCTCGGTGAATTCGCCGACCAGAAGATCGACAACGGCGCAAAGCGCCGCATCCCTGTCCTGTCCGCCGTTGATCGCCTCTGCATACGTGGCGCGCTGGCGGTCGGCGCTGCTGCCATGGGCCGCGATGTCCGTGATCCGGGCGACTTCCGCCACGCAGTCCAGCGCCGCGGCGTCTTCCCCGACCGCCAGAACCAGCTCCTCCATCAGATCGGAAAACGGAACCACCTGTCCGGCGCCAAAATCGATCAGACCTTCGCTCATCCCGTATCTTTGCGCACGCCAGCGATTCTCGCCCACCAGAAAGCGGTCATAAATCCGCCAGCGCTGGTTGGCGCGGCGCAGTCGCCAGAGCATCCGCATCAGGCATTGCGTCAGTGCGGACATCGTCAGTGCGTCTTCAAGCCGGGGGGACGCGTCGCAGATCCTGCTCTCCAGCGTGGGGAACCGCGACGAAGGGCGCACGTCCCACCAGATCTTCGTGGAATCTTCGATCGCACCGGTCGCAATGATCGTTTTTACGGACCGCTCGAACTCGGAATGCGAGGAGAAACGCGGCGGCAGGCCCGTTCGCGGCAAATTGTCAAAGACCGTCAGGCGATAAGAGGCCAGCCCGGTGTCGTCCCCCTTCCAGAACGGTGACGACGTTGAAAGCGCCAGCAAATGCGGTAGAAAATAACTGAACTGGTTCATCAGGTCGATGCGGGTTTCATCGTCCTCGATCCCCACATGGACATGCTGCCCGCAAATCAGCATGCGCCGGGCCACCCCGCCCAGATCCCGTTGCAGCGCGCGATAGCGGTCCTTGTCGGTATGCTGCTGGCGCTGCCAGTTCGCAAATGGATGGCAAGATGCCGCGACCGGGGCCATGCCGTATTTCGCGGCAATTTCCGCGATGCAGGCGCGCAGGCGTTTGAGATCCTCGCGCGCGGCCGTGATGTTCTGGCAGACGCGCGTCCCCACCTCGATCTGACATTGCAGGAACTCCGGGCTGACCTGACTGGCCAGCCGGGCGGAGCACTCATCCATCAAATCCGGCGGCGCCTCCACCAGATCGCGGGAGTCGCGATCCACAAGAAGGTATTCCTCCTCGATCCCCATGGTAAAGCTTGGCTTGGGAATGCCCATTTCGCGCACCTCTCTGGTCCTGTCAGATCAGACAACCAGAACCCGCGGCACAAAACAAGCAACTCCCGCATTTCATCGTTGCAAAAATACTCATTTCACAACGCCGGGAACCATGACCGCGGGTGCGAGGTTCCCGCGATCCGCCTTACCCCATCGTCGGAATGGAAAAATCCGCCCCTTCCTTGGTGCCCGAGGGCCAGCGCGAGGTGATCGTTTTGGTGCGTGTGTAGAACCGGAACGCGTCCGGCCCGTGCTGGTTGAGGTCGCCAAAGGCCGACTTTTTCCAGCCACCGAACGTATGATAGGCCAGAGGCACCGGAATCGGCACGTTGATGCCGACCATGCCGATATTGATCCGGTTGGCGAAATCGCGCGCCGTGTCGCCGTCGCGGGTGAAAATGGCGGTGCCGTTGCCGTATTCGTGATCCATCGCCAACGCCAGTGCCTCCTCGTAGGACTGCGCGCGCACGGTGGACAGGACGGGGCCGAATATTTCCTGCTTGTAGATGTCCATGTCCTTGGTCACGTTGTCAAAAAGACAGGCACCGACGAAGAAACCGTCTTCATAGCCCTGCATCTTGAAATCACGGCCATCCACCACGAGACTGGCACCCTCCGCCAGGCCGCTTTCAACAAGGCCAAGGATCTTTTCCCGTGCAGCCGACGTGATCACGGGTCCGAAATCAACGTCGTCACCCGCCGTGTAAGGCCCGATCTTGAGGCTTTCGACACGTGGTGCCAGCTTTTCGATCAGCCTGTCAGCGGTTTCATCGCCAACCGGAACCGCAACCGAGATCGCCATGCACCGTTCGCCCGCAGCGCCGTACCCCGCGCCAATCAGTGCGTCGGCGACTTGATCCATGTCCGCGTCCGGCATTACGATCATGTGGTTCTTGGCCCCGCCGAAACACTGCACGCGCTTGCCGTTGTCACAGCCGCGCGAATATATGTACTGGGCAATCGGGGTCGAGCCGACGAACCCGATCGACTGGATGACGTCGTGGTCAAGGATCGCATCGACCGCTTCCTTGTCGCCGTTGACGACCTGCAGAATGCCCTTGGGCAAACCCGCTTCCTCAAAAAGCGCCGCCAGCATCAGGGGCACAGAAGGATCGCGTTCCGATGGTTTCAGGATAAAGGCATTGCCGCAGGCAATGGCGGGGGCAAACATCCACATCGGGATCATGGCCGGAAAGTTGAAAGGTGTGATCCCGGCGGTCACGCCAAGCGCCTGGCGCATGGAATACATGTCGATCCCCGGACCGGCACTGTCGGTGAACTCGCCCTTCAGAAGTTGCGGCGCGCCGATGCAGTATTCCACCACCTCAAGCCCGCGCACGACATCGCCCTTGGCATCGGGAAAGGTTTTCCCGTGCTCGCGACTCAGCGCCTCGGCCAGCTTGTCCATGTCGCGGTGCAGCAAATCGACGAATTTCATCAGAACCCGGGCACGACGTTGCGGGTTGACGGCGGCCCAGGCGGGTTGTGCGGCCTGAGCGGCGGCGACTGCGGCGTCGATTTCAGCCGGTGTTGCCAGCGGCGTCTGCGCCTGCTTTTCGCCCGTTGCGGGGTTGAAGACATCGGCAAACCGCCCCGATGTGCCTTTGACGTGTTCGCCGTTGATATAGTGGGTGAGTTCCTGCATGTCGCGATCCTCTGGCTATGATTTCCGGAAAGTCTGGCGGCATGTTAGTCTTGCATTTTTGTTTATAGAAGGGCAATTTTCCCAAAAGCATTTTGCAAAAATGCAGGGGTGCGGACCCCGACAGAGCAAACTGGATCACGAAATGTCTGACCCGAAATGGGATGATCTCAGGGTTTTTCTTGCGGTTGCACGCAATGAGAGCCTCTCGGCCGCGGGCAAGGCCCTGAAGATGGACGCAGCAACGGTCGGGCGTCGCATCGGCCGGTTGGAAGAATCGTTGGGCGCCAGCCTGTTCGCGAAATCCCCGCGCGGGTATCGCCTGACGGAAACCGGGCAGAACCTCGTGCAACACGCCGACGCCGCCGAACTGGCCGTCACCGGCGCGGTCGAGGAAACACGCGGGGCAGCCAGCACATTGTCCGGGTCCATCCGGATCGGGGCACCGGATGGCGTTGCAAACTATCTGTTGCCGGGGATCACCGCCGAGATTTGCGTCGAAAATCCGGGGCTGGAGGTGCAGATCGTGGCCCTGCCGCGTGTCTTCAACCTCTCAAAACGCGAGGCAGACATGGCCATCGCCGTCTCGGCACCTGAAACCGGGCGTCTGACCGTTCAGAAACTGGCGAACTACCATCTGCACCTTGCCGCGACCGAGGAATACCTGGCAACGCATCCGCCCATAAACCGGCTTGAAGACCTGCGCGCGCATCGCCTGATCGGTTATATCCCGGACATGATTTTCGACAAGGAGCTGGATTATATTGACGAGATCGATGCCGACGCGCATGCCGCCCTCATGTCCAACAGCTTCTCGGTTCAGCTCAACTGGGCGCGCATGGGGGCGGGTGTCTGCATCGCGCATGATTTCGCCTTGCCGACCTACCCCGAACTGCGACGTGTCCTGGGCGACCGATTGCATCTTTCGCGCAGTTTTTATCTGATCCGCCACGCCGATGATCGCCGCGTGGAGCGCCTCAACCGTTTTGCCGAAACGCTGGCGCTGCGCCTGCGTCACGAGGTCGCCCGGCTCGAGGCGCTGGCTTGACAAGGCACCGGCCCCTGCGCCACGATAAACTCAGGCAGAAACGGGGGATCCAGGATGCTTGTTCAGCAAATACTCAGCGGAAAGCCCTCCGGCGACGTGACGACGGTATCCAGCGATGCAAAAGTCTCGGACGCCGCTGGGATATTGTCATCAAAACGCATCGGGGCGCTTGTCGTTTCCAATGACGGTGAAAACGTTCTGGGAATGTTTTCGGAGCGCGACGTCGTGCGCGAGCTTGGAAAACGCGGAACCGGTTGTCTGAGTGACTGCGTCCGCGACATCATGACCAGGGACATCGTGACCTGCAGCCCCGACGATCAGGCGCACAGCATCCTGCAAACGATGACGGACGGAAGATTTCGCCACATGCCGGTGATGAAGGGCGGTGTCATGGTCGGGCTGATCTCGATCGGTGACGTTGTTCAGGCGCGCCTGTCGGAAATGGCGATGGAAAACGAGGCGCTCGAGGGTATGATCAAGGGGTTTTGACAACCTTTCATCACCTTGAAACGGGATTCATCAACATCAGGGCCGCGCGTGCGGGCAACAGACAGGTAGCGCCATGAGAATAGGTCTTTATCCCGGCACGTTCGACCCCATAACGCTCGGCCATATCGACATCATCCGCCGGGCGGTCACGCTGGTTGATCACCTTGTCGTCGGCGTTGCGATCAATCGCGACAAGGGACCGCTGTTTTCGCTTGAAGAACGCGTGGCCATGATCTCGTCGGAATGCGCGACCATCACCCGCGCAAGCGGCGTCGCCATTGATGTTCATCCGTTTGAAAACCTGTTGATACAATGCGCCGAGGAAGTCGGTGCCAACGTGATCATCAGGGGGCTGCGCGCGGTTTCGGATTTTGAATATGAATTCCAGATGGTCGGAATGAACCGCGCGATGAACGATGATGTGGAAACCGTATTCCTGATGGCCGATGCGTCGCACCAGGCGATTGCCTCGCGGCTGGTCAAGGAAATCGCGCGTCTTGATGGCGACGTGGGCAAATTCGTGCCCACAGCGGTTCAGGCGGCGCTTGCGGAAAAATTCACGGCACGGTGATGTGACGCTTTTGTCGCGCATCGCTTTGCCGTATGGTCTTGCGAAAATGTTGAACCAAAGGAAGCAAAGATGTCCGAAACCGCCGATCCCGAAAACACGATCATCATCGAACTGAAAGACGGGAACGTCTCTATCGAGCTGTTGCCCGACGTGGCGCCCCAACATTGTGCGCGCATCAAGGAGCTTGCCCGCAGCGGCGCCTATGACAACGTCGCGTTTCACCGCGTCATCGATGGATTCATGGCCCAGACGGGGGATGTCAAGAACGGCAACATGGAACAGGATTTCAATATCCGCATGGCCGGAACGGGCGGTTCGGACCTTGCGAACGTGCCGGCGGAATTCTCGAGCGTTCCTTTTGATCGCGGGATGCTGGGCGCGGCGCGGTCGCAAAACCCCGACAGCGCGAATTCGCAATTCTTCATCATGTTTGCCGACGGACATTTCCTGAACAATCAATACACGGTCTATGGCCGGGTCACGTCGGGCATGGACCTTGTGGACAACATCGAAAAAGGCGAACCCCCGATGAACCCGGACCGCATGGTTTCGGTCAAAGTCGCGGCGGATCTGGAATGAGACGCGCCATCATCAGGATCATCGCGATTGTCGTCATTCTGGC
>CAYXNM010000006.1:12978-37266 GCA_964466385.1 uncultured Rhodobacter sp.
GATCTGGAATGAGACGCGCCATCATCAGGATCATCGCGATTGTCGTCATTCTGGCCGGGGCGGCCTATGGCTATCTGGTTCTGACCTCGCCAAAACCCGGCGACGTTCCGCCGGTTCCGGCGCAGTCCTCCTCCGCCGAGCCGGCGGTCAGGGTGGCGGCGGATATGGCATGAGACGTGCCGTCATCAGGATCATCGCGATTGTCGTCATTCTGGCGGGCGCGGCCTATGGCTATCTGGTTCTGACCTCGCCAAAACCCGGTGACGTTCCGCCGGTTCCAACGCAATCCTCCTCCACCGCGCCGACTGACGGGACGCAGCAGACACCGGACGGAGCGACCAGTGCGACCCCGTCGGCAAGCACGTCGAACGAAGCAACCGCTGTTCCGCCTCAGCGGGATACGTTGAACATTGAACTGGGCGGCAGCACCAGCGGAACGATCCGGATCGAACTCTTCAACGATATTGCGCCCCATCATGCGGAACGGCTGGTGGCCCTGGCCCGGGCGGGTAAATACGACAATGTGGTCTTTCACCGCGTCATCGATGGTTTCATGGCCCAGACAGGTGACGTGGAATTCGGAAAACACGGTGAAAACATCGCGAAGGCGGGGTTTGGAGGATCGCAGTTGCCGGACCTGAACGCCGAGTTTTCCGAGCGGGAATTCGTGGCCGGGGTTGTCGGAATGGCGCGCTCCAATGATCCGAATTCCGCGAATTCCCAGTTTTTCATCATGTTCGACGCCGCCCCTTATCTGAATGGCCAGTACACGATTGTCGGGCGGGTCATTGCGGGAATGGACGTGGTGAACGCCATCAAGAAAGGGGTGGCCGCGCAAAACGGTGCGGTGTCGGACCCGGATTTCATGAAAACCGTGACCGTCCAGTAAAGGGCGGACCGCGCGGCGCATCCCTTCCTTCAAGAGGTCCCGGACCCGCTCGCGCTGACCTGTCGCGGCCTCATATCTGCGTGAGGTGGGCTATGCCTGTTCCCTTTTCATCGCCAGACTGGAGCATATGGCGAAAAAAAGCGACAGGATGACGTAATGGAAAAGTTGAAAACTGCCGTTCTGGCAGGGGTTCTTGGTCTGGGATTGGGTGCGGCGGCGCAGGCTCAGGTCAGCTATTGGCAGCACGAATGGCCGGATACCGATTTCACCAAAACGGCGGTCGATTTCAATGAAATCATGAGTGGCGGCCCACCAAAGGACGGGATCCCGGCGGTGGATGATCCCAGTTTCATCAATGTGGACGACGAGACACGGCTGGACGATCGAGAGCCGGTCATCACGCTTGAACTGGACGGAAAAGCGCCGCGTGCCTATCCGATCCGCTATCTGACGTGGCATGAGATCGTCAACGACGTGATTGACGGTCGGCACGTGACCGTCACGTTTTGCCCGCTTTGCAATTCCGCCCTGGTTTATGAGGGCAAGCTTAATGGCAAGACACTGACATTTGGCGTCTCGGGCAAGCTGCGCAATTCCGATATGGTGATGTATGATCGCCAGACGCTGAGTTGGTGGCAACAGGCCATCGGCGAGGGCATCGTCGGCGATCATACGGGCGACCACCTGACCCAACTGGTCAGCTGGATGGAAAGCTGGGGCGAATACAAGGCGCGCAATCCCCAGGCGCTGGTGATGGACGAACCCCGTGCCAGCCGCCCGTACGGGCGCAATCCCTACCGCGGGTATGACAGCTCGGCCCGGCCATTTCTTTACAACGGGGAAAACCCGCCCCATGGCATTCCGCCGCTCATGCGCGTCATCAAGGTCGGCAACCGCGCCTGGCCCATGGACCGGATGCAGGACGTGCAGGAACTGACCGAAGCCGGCGTCACGATCACGTGGAGGTCCGGGCAGGCCTCAGCGCTGGACGCCGCACGGATATCGGAAGGCAAGGACGTGGGAACGATCAGGGTTCGGGACGCAAACGGCAAGGATATGCCCCATGACGTGATGTTCGCATTTGCCTTTCACGCCTTTCACCCGGAAGGGGAATGGATGGTCGGTCAGTAGAGCGGCGCGTTTTTTCAAGTCAGGCGGGTCCCTCCTTGGCAGCGGCCCGCCTGATTGGATATTTCCCCCACAAAGACGATCAGGTCGCGGGGCGGATCAGCGCGTGGCGTTTCTTGCCGGCCGTCAGTTTCAGACCCTTTGCAATATCGTCGCGGGAATGCATCCGTGCCTGGGCCAGTTCCACATCGTCGATGCGCGCGCCACCGCTGGCGATCAGGCGTTTGGCGTCCTTTCCCGAGGCGGCAAGACCGGCGCGCACAAAGAGGGCCGCACTTGAAATACCGTCGCCGATTTCGAGGTCCGTCAGGGTGATCGTGGTCAGATCGTCCCCAATTCCGCCCATTTCAAAAACCTCGCGGGCGGTTTTCTCTGCCGCCAGTGCCGCGGACGGGCCATGCGCAAGGGTTGTGACCGCGTTGGCCAGTTGGATCTTTGCCGCGTTGATTTCGGCCCCCTCCAGCGCGCCCAGACGTTCGCACTCATCAACAGGCAGTTCGGTGTAGAGCTTCAGGAACCGCCCCACATCGGCATCTGTCGTGTTGCGCCAGAATTGCCAGAATTCGTAAGGCGAGCGCATTTCGGCGTTGAGCCAGACCGCTCCCGTCGCGGATTTTCCCATTTTCCTGCCGTCGGATGTGGTCAGCAAAGGGGTCGTGAGGCCGAAAACCTCGCCCTCTAGCACGCGCCTTGTCAGGTCGATCCCATTGACGATATTGCCCCATTGATCCGATCCGCCCAATTGCAAACGGCAGCCGTAACGGCGGTTCAGCTCCATGAAATCATAGGCCTGAAGGATCATGTAGTTGAATTCGAGAAAGCTGAGGCTTTGTTCGCGATCGATCCTTGACTTGACGCTCTCAAAGCTGAGCATCCGGTTGACCGAAAAGTGCCGGCCGATGTCACGCAGGAATTCCAGGTAGTTGAGATTGTCGAGCCATTCGGCATTGTTGACCATCCTGGCATCCGTCGGTCCGTCGCCGAACGAAAGATATGACGAAAAAACCTGCCGGATTCCGGCGATATTGCTGTCGATCTGGTCTGCCGTCAGCAGAGGTCTTTCGTCCGCGCGAAAGCTGGGGTCGCCGACCTTGGTGGTGCCGCCGCCCATCAGGACCAGTGGCTTGTGGCCGGTTTTTTGCAGCCAGCGAAAGATCATGATCTGGATGAGGCTGCCCACATGCAGCGATTTTGCCGTTGCGTCAAAGCCGATATAGGCGGGCACGACCTCGTGGGACAGGATCTCGTCCAGCCCTTGCAGATCGGTGCAGTCCGCAAGGAAACCGCGGGTCTGCATTTCGTGCAGGAATTCGGATTTTGGGTGGTAGGTCATCGGTTTTGTCCATTGGCGTTTGGCCTTTGGTCTCTATACTCAAAGCAAGGCGGGGATGGAAAGGGCTATGGCGGAAGAAGACGCGATTTGGGCACTTGGGTGCATGTCGGGAACCTCGATGGATGGGGTGGACGGCGCGATGGTGCTGACGGACGGGATCTCGGTGTTTGAGTTCGGGGCGACAGGCTATCGTCCGTATTCCAGCGCCGAAAAAGACGTGATTGCTGCCGCGCAGGGGCGTTGGCCGGGCGAAGACGGGGTCGCCGATGCCACGCGGGTCATCCAGCGTGCGCACAAGGACCTGATCGCGCGATTCGGCGGCGTCGCGCTGATCGGGTTTCACGGCCAGACGCTGGCCCATGCGCCGGGCACGCGCGGCACGCATCAGGCGGGCGATGGTGATCAGCTTGCCCGCGACACCGGGATTCCGGTCGTTTGGGATTTCAGGAAGGCCGATGTTGACGCGGGCGGGCAGGGCGCGCCGCTGGCGCCCTTTTACCATTTCGCGTTGGCGCGGCGGTTTTCGACCGGGCCGGTTGCGTTTCTCAATCTCGGGGGGGTGGGGAATGTCACCTTCGTCAATCCGCTTGCACAATCGCCCGATGCGCCGGGCGCCGTGCTGGCGTTTGACACCGGTCCCGCCAACGCCCTGATGGATGATTTCGCCCGTTCCCGAACGGGGCTTGCCTGTGACTATGGCGGGGCGCTGGCGGGGTTGGGGCAGGTCGATGCAGCCATCCTTGCCGCTTTCATGGAGCATCCTTATTTTTCGCAAACCCCGCCAAAATCGCTTGATCGCAACACGTTTGGCGATCTCGTCACAAGCGTTGCGGGGCTTTCGGACAGCGACGGGCTGGCGACGCTGGCCGCGGCCACCGTTGCATCCGTCGACGCGGCCTTTCGCTTTGCCCCGCGAAAGGCTGAAAAGGTTCTCGTCGCCGGCGGCGGGCGCAAGAACGCGCACCTGATGCAAACGCTCTCACATCGTCTCGACCCACCTGTAACGAGCGTCGACGAAAACGGCATGGACGGCGACATGCTGGAAGCGCAGGCCTTTGCCTATCTGGCGGTGCGGGCGAAAAACGGGTTCACCCTTTCCGCGCCGGGATCGACCGGCGTGCCGCAGGCCTTGTCGGGCGGTCGCCTGAGCCCCCCCTGACGTCAGCTTTTGGGCGCGGGATCAACGGGGATATCAAAACCTGGCGGGGCCAGTTCGAACCCTTCGAACTCAAAGCCCGGCGTGACGGTGCATCCAGCCAGGGTCCAGGCCCCGGTGCTCCGGGCCGCCTGCCAGACACCTTTGGGCACGATCGCCTGCGGGCGCGCGCCATTTGCAATATCCGCGCCCAGATGAAACCTGCTTGCGGGCTGCGTTTCGGCCGGTGCCATGAAGAGATCAAGCGGCGCGCCCGCGTAGAAATGCCAAACCTCGACCGCATCAACGCGATGCCAGCGGGATTTCTGACCCTTTTCAAGCAGATAGTAGATAGACGTTCCCATTGGGCGTTTGTTCGCCCTGTCGACGGATTGCCATGTTTGCCGATACCAGCCGCCCTCGGGATGGGGGGCAAGTTCAAGTGCGGAAATGATCTGAGCGGCGGTCATCCGGGGGTGCCCGCGCCCTCAGCGCAGGATCGAGCGCCCGGCATAGCGGGCAGTTTCGTCCAGCATTTCTTCGATTCGCATCAACTGGTTGTACTTTGCCAGCCGATCCGAGCGTGACAGCGATCCGGTCTTGATCTGGCCGCAATTGGTGGCGACCGCAAGGTCGGCGATGGTGGCGTCCTCGGTCTCGCCGGAGCGGTGGCTCATGACGCAGGTGTACCCGGCCCGATGCGCCATTTCGACGGCGGCCAGAGTCTCGGTCAGCGTGCCAATCTGGTTGACCTTGACCAGAAGCGAATTCGCACAGCCCTGTGTGATCCCGTCAGACAGACGCACGGGGTTGGTGACAAAGAGGTCGTCCCCCACCAACTGGCATTTATCGCCGATCCGATCCGTCAGGATCTTCCAGCCCTCCCAGTCGTCCTCGGCCATGCCGTCTTCGATCGAGATGATGGGATAGGACGCGGCCAGTGCGGCAAGGTAGTCGGCATTCTCTGACGATGACAGGTTCTTGCCTTCACCCGTCATGTTGTAAACGCCGTCGTCGAAATATTCGGTGGCCGCGCAATCCAGCGCCAGGACCACGTCCTGACCCGGTTCATAGCCCGCCTTGTCGATTGATTTCATTATGAAATCTATCGCTTCGGTGGTCGATCTCAGATTAGGTGCGAACCCGCCCTCATCGCCGATTCCGGTGTTAAGACCGGCGCCGGACAATTCCCGTTTCAGGGTCTGGAATATCTCGGACCCCATACGGACAGCTTCGGCGATCGAGGCGGCGGCGATCGGCATGATCATGAATTCCTGAATGTCGATCGGGTTGTCGGCGTGCTCGCCACCGTTGATGATGTTCATCATCGGAACCGGCATAACCCGCGCCGAAGTTCCCCCGACATAACGAAACAGTGGCTGGGCCGAAAAGTCGGCCGCGGCCTTGGCCGTCGCCAGCGAGACGCCCAGGATGGCGTTGGCCCCCAGACGGCCCTTGTTTTCAGTGCCATCCAGATCGATCATCGCCTCGTCAAGGGCGACCTGATCCATGGCGTCGGTTCCAAGCAGGCATTCCGCGATCTCGCCATTGACCGAGGCGACCGCCTCCAGCACGCCCTTGCCGCCATAGCGCGCCTTGTCCCCGTCACGCAGTTCAACGGCCTCATGCGCCCCGGTTGATGCCCCGGACGGCACCGCCGCGCGCCCCATGGTGCCGTCTTCCAGTGTGACATCGACCTCGACCGTCGGATTGCCGCGGCTGTCGAGGATTTCGCGGGCGCAGATATCTATAATGGCGCTCATTCTTGAGAACTCCTGGTTGGATTTCGCGTTGCTGTCGGCTGTTTAACGCGACCCCGGAAAAAGGGAAAGAGCGTTCAGGGTTTCTTGATCGGAACGCCGTAAAGTTCCATGCGGTGACCCTTGAGCTCATATCCCAGTCGTTTGGCGATCTTTTCCTGCAGGGCTTCGATCTCGGGGTCGGCGAATTCGATCACTTCGCCGGATTTCATGTCAAAGAGGTGATCGTGATGATCCCGGTCCGCGTCTTCGTACCGGGCACGGCCATCGCCGAATTCCAGACGATCAAGGATGCCCAATTCTTCGAACAGTTTGACGGTCCGGTAAACCGTCGCCAGCGATATGCCCGCGTCAATCAACGCGGCGCGGGCGTATATTTCCTCGGCGTCGGGGTGATCGCGCGCATCATCCAGAACCTGTGCGATAACCCGGCGCTGACCGGTCATCCGCAAATCCCGGGCCTCGCACCGTGCAATGATCGATCTTGGATGCAAACCGGTCCCCAATCCTGCCGTTGCCCCGGTTTTAGCGAAACCCAACCCAGGGGAACAGACAAAAATGAAACCGCTCAGACAAGTTCGGGTTCCCGTCCGATGCGTTTTGCCAGGGGGGCGATGGTCAGACCCTGCACGATGATCGAAAAGAGGACAACAACGTAGGTCGCGCTGAGGATGATCGGGCGGAATTCTCCCGCTGGCAGGGACAGGGCCAGGGCAACCGAAATACCGCCCTTCAGCCCCCCCCATGTCATGATGGGAATGACACCTTTCGAAAAAGCGCGAAACGGGCGCAGCAGCGTGACGGGCACCGCGACAGCGACGAAACGCGCAAGCAGCGACAGGCCGATGGCAATCGCACCGCCCGCCAGCGCGTCGAGTGAAAAGACCAGCGCCAGAACCTCGATCCCGATCATCAGGAACAAAACGGCGTTAAGGATTTCGTCGATCAGTTTCCAAAAGGCGTCAAGATAGGCCCGCGTCTGTTCGGACATGCCGTGTTTCTTGCCCACACCGCCGATGAAAAGCCCGGCGACCACAGCCATGATCGGCCCCGAGGTATGCAAGGAAACGGCCAGTTCGTAGCCGCCGAATGCCAGCCCGAGCGAGATCAGAACCTCCAGCGCATAATCATCGATCCGCTTCATGACCTGAAAGGTCAGCCAGCCAAGGACCGCACCAAGGAGCGCACCGCCAAGTGCCTCCTTAACGAACAGACGCACCGCTTCGGAAATACCCGCGCCATGTCCGTCGCCAACCGGGAACGCCATGCCGACGAGAATGAGAAAGACGACATAGCCAACGCCGTCGTTGAACAGACTTTCCCCCGCGATCTTGGTTTCCAGCGATTTGTGCAAACTCGCCTCGCGCAGAACGCCCAGAACCGCAACCGGATCGGTCGGGGAAATGAGCGCGCCAAAGACCAGCGCCACGATCAGCGGAACACCCGTCACCAGTGAAAACCCGACCCCCGCGACCAGTGTCGACAACAGAACGCCCATGGTCGCCATCAGAAAGACAATGCGCCCCTGTGTGCGCAGATCCTCCATCTTGACATGGAGCGCCCCGGCAAAGAGCAACAGGCCCAGCATCCCTTCCAGAAGCGTTCTGGAAAAATCCAGGTCTTCGATCTCGACCCTGAGCTTGGCAACGATCTCAAACCGGGGCAGCAAATAATCCAGCCCCATAAGGGCAAGCGACGCCAACAGGGCAACCACCAGGATTCCGATCGATTGCGGCAGGCGCAAAAAGAAATAATTGATGACCCCGAACAACCCCGCCAAAACGATCAGGAGTGCGGAAACTTCAAGAACTGACATCTTCGGATCCTTTGGGCCGGGAGATTTCGCCCCGTTATGCCGATCCCACGCGCAAAGTCCACGACCCGGCGCGTGTTTCGGGTTGACGCTCTTCAGTTTGCACAACACCATCCGCCGCGCAAGCTGTCCGCGTGGGTCAGGCCATTCAAGTGCAGGGAACCGATGATTTTGGACAAGAAGAACAGGGTCGATCTTTTTGGCGGCACGGTCTTATTGCTGTTTTCCGGCGTGTTGGGGCTCAACCAGGTATTGATCAAACTGGTCAACGAAGGTCTGCAACCTGTTTTCAGCGCCGGTCTGCGGTCCGCCGTGGCGCTGGTTTTCGTACTTGGATACGCGCTTTGGCGTCGAAAAAGGCTCAGCATTCGTGACGGCAGTCTGGTTGCCGGGCTGGTGACGGGCACGTTGTTCGCAACCGAGTTCGTCTTTTTGTTCCTGGCCCTGGATTACACAACCGTCACACGGGTTTCGATCTTCTTTTATTCGATGCCGATCTGGATGACGATCGGGGCGCATTTTTTCCTGCCGGACCAGCGGATGACCGCGACGAAACTCATGGGGCTGTTGCTTGCGATGGCTGGCGTCGTCTGGGCCTTTGCGGACCGCGGCACCGGTGGCGGCAGCATCGTCGGCGATATCCTGTGCACTTTGGGGGCGATTTGCTGGGCTGCGATCGGATTGAGCGCGCGCGTCAGCCGGCTGAACCGGTCAACGCCCGAGATGCAGTTGATCTATCAACTGGCGGTGTCCGCCGTGATCCTGTTGCCGCTCTCGCTGTTTTTCGGTCCGTTGGTGCGGGCGCTTGAACTCTGGCATCTCGGCGTATTCGCCTTCATGACGATCGGCGTGGTTTCCGTCGGGTTTCTGGTGTGGTTCTGGGTCTTGTCGATTTACCCCGCGTCCGAGGTTGCCTCCTACAGTTTCCTCGCTCCGGTTTTCGGGGTGGTCTTTGGCTGGTTTATTCTTGGGGAAGACCTGGGTGTGACGATTGTCGGCGCACTGGCGCTGGTTTCGTTCGGAATTGTGCTGATCAACCGGCGCCCCAGGGATCAAAGCCGGGCCAGCCTTTCCGTCAGGAGCCGATAGAAACCATCCGCGTCCACACGGCCCATGAACAGCGTATTGGCAGGCCGGTCGGTCACCCGCCACCAGTCCGCGACCGTCATGCCAAGCGTCAGATCCGATTTTGTTTCGATTTCCACGTTGATCCTGCGCCCTTCAAAAAGATCGGGCTTCAGAAGATAGGCGATGACGCAGGGGTCGTGAAGCGGTGCGCCGTTGGCCCCGTATTTTTCCATGTCGAACCGCTCAAAGAAATCCGTCAGTTCCGCGACGGCCGTGCCAACGCGGGTATTGAGGGCACGAAAAGCGTCGATACGGGCGCGCGTCGTCAGGGCCTGATGCGTGACGTCAAGCGGCATCATGACAATCTCGACCCCGGATTTAAGAACGATTTCCGCTGCTTCCGGGTCGACATAAATGTTGAATTCAGCGGCGGGCGTGATGTTGCCGACTTCAAAATAGGCCCCGCCCATCAAAACAATTTCCGCGATTCTGGGGACGATATCGGGCGCGCGCGTCATCGCGGTCGCGAGATTGGTGAGCGGGCCAAGCGCGCACAGGGTTATGGTGTTCTTCGGTGACTGGCGGACCGTCCGGATGATGAAATCAACCGCATGGCCCGGCGCCAATGTCATCTTCGGGTCGGGCAGATCAGGGCCGTCAAGACCCGTTCGGCCATGCACGTGTTCAGCCGTCACCAGCGCGCGATTCATCGGACGCTCGCACCCCGCGTAAACCGCAACATCCGCGCGGTTCGCCAATTCGCAGATTTTCCGGGCATTGAGTTCGGTCAGGGCCAGCGGGACGTTTCCGGCGACCGCCGTCAGCCCCAGCACTTCAAGCTCGGGCGCGGCTAGCGCCAACAGGATGGCGACGGCGTCATCCTGACCCGGATCCGTGTCGATGATGATTTTTCGCGCCATGCTTCTCCCCGAGCCAACCTCCTAGTCCTGCCGTGACCCATGGTGTTTGTCCAGCGCAATCGGGCGGCGTGTCAGTTGTCGAACCCGACTTCTTCGACCAGTTGCAGGGCGCGGCCCCTGAGGGCAGCAATGTCGATCAGATCCAGCGGGTCCGGATCAAGCGGACCCCAGGAGTCCACCAGCGGCGAAATGTCGGCCCCGGGCATCAGCGGGTATTCGTAATTTCCCTGCGCATACAGGCTTTGGGCGCGCGACGACGACAGGAATTCCATCAGTTTTTGCGCATTTTCACGATGCGGTGCGGCGGCCGTCATGGCCATGCCGGAAAGGTTGACATGCGACCCCCCGTTTTCGAACACCGGAAAAGATATCCTGACCGCGTCGGCCCACGCCTTTTGCGCGGGCTTCGCCAGCATCGCGCCCATATAATAGGTGTTTCCGATCGAAATATCGCATTGTCCCGCCCAGATCGCCTTGATCTGCCCGCGGTCGTTTCCCTGCGGTTTGCGTGCCAGATTGCCGTGGAGTCCCTTCAGCCACGCGCGCGTGTCCTCCGCGCCGTGGTGGGCGATGAAAGCGGCGATCAGGGCCAGATTATAGGCGTGCGTTCCGGATCGAACGCAGATGCGACCGCGCCATTTGGGTTGGGCAAGATCCTCGTAAGTTGTGATTTCCCCGGGTTCGACGCGCGACTTGGAGGCAAAGACGACACGCGCGCGCGCGGTCAGGCCGAACCACTGGTTTTCAGGGTCGCGGTATTTCGCCGGAATGTTTGCGTTGAGAATGTCACTGGAAACGGGTTGCGTGACCCCGGCGTTCACAATGGCGCTGAGGCGCGCGATATCCACCGTTAGAACCACGTCCGCAGGTGAACGTTTCCCTTCGGCGACCAGTTTTTCGACAAGACCCTTGTTGAGAAAAACCACGTTCACCTTGATCCCGGACGCCTTGGTAAACGCCTCAAAAATCGGTTTGACCAGTTCCGGTTGCCGGTAGGAATAAACGTTGACCTCGTCCGCGCGTGCGGGGAGTGCCGAAGCGAAAATCAGGGCGACAAGAATGGAAAAGAGTTGACGGGGCATGGGTCCGAACCGGTTGCTGACGTTTCCCGAACATTTGCCCTTGACGGGGCGTGCTGTCAATACCTGATTAAATTACTCGGATACCTTTTCCCCCGCTTTCACCGCGTCCCAAAGCGCGTCCATCTCTGCAAGGTCGGATTGGGACGGGGATTTTCCCAAGGCACGCAGCCTTTCTTCAACGCCGCTGAAACGGCGCTCGAATTTCCGGTTTGCGGCGCGAAGCGCGTTTTCGGGGTCGACCCCGAGATGGCGCGCAAGATTGGCCATGACAAAAATCAGATCGCCGAATTCCTCCTCGATCGCGGGCAGGGAATGTGACGCGCGCGCTTGGGTCAGTTCGCGTGTTTCCTCGGCGATCTTGTCCAGAACCTTGTCTGCGTCGGGCCAGTCAAACCCGACCCGCGCGGCCCGGTTTTGCAGTTTCAGGGCGCGGGTCAGCGCCGGAAGGTTGCCCGCCACCCCGGACAGGGCACTTTCCCGGTGCGAAGGTTTCCCGGCCCGCTCGCGTGATTTGATCTCTTCCCAGTCGCGGGTTTGCTGGGCGGGTGTCTTGTCGCGGCTTTCGGCGCCAAAGACATGCGGGTGACGGTCGATCATCTTGTCGGAGACCGCATCGGCAACGCTGTCAAAGTCAAAAAGACCGGCTTCGTGCCCCATCTGGGCGTGGTAGACGACCTGCAACAGTAAATCCCCCAATTCACCTTCCAGATCATCCATTTGACCCATTTCAATCGCGTCGGCGACTTCGTAGGCCTCCTCGATCGTATAAGGCGCGATGGTCTGAAAAGTCTGCGCGATGTCCCAGGGGCAACCGTTTTCGGGATCGCGCAGGCGCGCCATGATTGCGCGCAGGCGCCCGACACCACCACCGGGCTGCATACAGAGGCTGTCGCCGGTCCTGGTCTTGCTGGATTTTGTCATTGTTCAATTCCGAGAAATCGGCAAGGTTCCCTCCAGATTATCAACCTGACCGCCGGAGTCCAACACATGCCGATCATCAACCGCATTGCCGAGTTTCACGAAGACATGAAAACGTGGCGGCAGCATATTCACGCCAACCCCGAACTAACCTTTGATTGCCACGAAACCGCGGCTTTTGTCGTTGCGCGGCTGCGTGAATTTGGGATTACGGATATTCACGAGGGGATTGCAACCTCGGGCGTTGTGGCAATCATCGAGGGGCAGGGACCGGGCAAGACGATCGGGCTGCGCGCGGATATGGATGCGTTGCCCTTGCAGGAAATCCGCGACCATCCCTACAAATCAAAGGTTGACGGGAAAATGCACGCCTGTGGCCACGACGGTCACACGACGATGCTGCTGGGCGCCGCGCGATATCTGGCGGAAACGCGAAATTTCTCGGGGCGCGTCGCGCTTATCTTTCAACCCGCCGAGGAGGGCGGCGGCGGCGGTGAGGTGATGTGTCAGGAAGGGATCATGGATGATTTTGATATCAGCCAGGTTTACGGCATTCACAACGCCCCCGGCTTTCCTCTGGGCACATTCATGGGGAATTCCGGTCCGGTTCTGGCCGCCGCTGACACGTTTCGCATCGATATTACAGGCATGGGTGG
Organism: uncultured Rhodobacter sp.; assembly: GCA_964466385.1. Classification (GTDB taxonomy): domain Bacteria; phylum Pseudomonadota; class Alphaproteobacteria; order Rhodobacterales; family Rhodobacteraceae; genus UBA5972. The sequence goes on from CAYXNM010000006.1 coordinate 25,681, forward strand.
GCATGGGGCCGAGCCTGAAAATACGATTGATCCTGTGCAGGCGGCGGTTCAGGTCGTTCAGGCCATACAGACAATTTCGTCGCGCAATGTGTCGGCGATGGACAATCTTGTGATCTCGGTGACGCAAATTCACACAGGCACAGTTGACAACATCATTCCCCACAACGCGTTCGTTGGCGGCACGGTGCGCACGTTACGCAAACCGGTTCAGGCCAAAGTGGTCGAACGTCTGCAAGCGATATGCGAGGGCGTCGGGACGTTGTTCAGCGCGACGATCAAACTGGATTATGAATATGGCTACCCGCCTACGGTCAACCACGCCGCCGAGACCGATTTTGCCTTTGACGTGGCACGCGGCATAACAGGCCGCGAAAATGTCATCGCTGACTGTCCGCCGATCATGGCGTCCGAGGATTTCGCTTATATGCTGGAAGCACGTCCCGGCGCTTATCTGATGATCGGACAGGGCGATGGCGCGACGGTTCATCATCCGGAATATAATTTCAATGACGAGCTTTCCCCGATCGGAGCGAGCTATTTCGTGAAACTCGTGGAAACGGCGCAACCCGTCGGTTGAGCGCGCGCAGATCCCGGCGGGCGGACAATGGATATTTGAACCACAAAGACGACGTGTTCACCAAGGCGTGCCGGGCGCCGCACCCGGCGGCAACGTCTGGTCAGTCCTTGCCGCGATAGGGTTCCACATACTGGAGTGCCATGTCCCAGGGAAAGAAAATCCACGTGTCCTGACTGACTTCGGTGATGTAGGTTTCGACCTGCACGCGTCCTTTTGGTTTGGCATAGACGGTCGCGTAATGGGCATTGGGGAACTGGCCGCGGACGACTTCGAGTGTGCGCCCCGTATCCACGAGGTCGTCGATGATCAGAACACCCGTGCCGTCGCCGAGCAATTCCTTGTCGGGTGATTTCAGGACCACGGCCTCGGACTGGGCCTGATGATCGTAAGATTTGACCGAGATCGTGTCCACGGTGCGAATATCAAGTTCACGCGCGACGATCATCGCCGGCGCCATGCCGCCCCTGGTGATGGCGACCACGGCTTTCCAGGCGCCATCGTCCGGCCCGTGGCCGTCCAGGCGCCAGGCCAGCGCGCGGCTGTCGCGGTGCATCTGGTCCCAACTGACGTGAAACCCTTTTTCGTGAGGCAGGCGCTCGGACATCATTTTCTCCCGGTGACGACATCGATATCTGGCGCATCGACCGCTTTCATTCCCACGGAATGATAGCCCGCGTCCACATGCACGATCTCTCCGGTCACGCCGGAAGCCAGATCGGACAAGAGGTAAAGCGCCGATTTGCCCACGTCCTCGATCGTGACGTTGCGGCGGAGCGGTGCATTCAGTTCGTTCCATTTCATGATATAGCGAAAATCGCCGATCCCGCTGGCGGCCAGTGTCTTGACCGTGCCCGCCGAAATCGCGTTCACGCGAATGCGGTCTTTACCCAGATCCTCGGCCAGATAGCGCACCGACGCTTCCAGAGCGGCCTTGGCCACACCCATCACGTTGTAATGCGGCATGACCTTTTCCGCGCCATAATAGGTCAGCGTCAGAAGCGAGCCGCCATCCGGCATCATCTTTTCGGCACGCTGCGCAACGGCGGTGAAGGAATAAACCGATATATCCATCGAGGTACGAAAGTTTCCCGCGCTGGTATCGACATAGCGCCCGCGCAGTTCGTTCTTGTCGGAAAAACCGATGGCGTGAACGACAAAATCAAGGCTGCCCCAGCTGTTGGCGAGATCGGCAAACAGACCATCCAGCGACGCCTCGTCCGTGACGTCGCATTCGATCACCTTCTTGACGCCAATACTGTCGGCCAGCGGACGCACGCGCTTGCCCAATGCCTCGCCCTGGTAGGAAAACGCCATTTCGGCCCCCTGAGCTGCGCAAGCCCTGGCAATTCCCCATGCAATCGAACGGTCATTGGCGACACCCATGACCAATCCGCGCTTGCCTTGCATCAACCCTTTGGACATTCTCGCATCCCCCCATGCAATCATTCACAGTCGTTTAGGCGAAACCCCCGCGACCATCAAGCCTGTCGGTTATGCTTTTGCACTGGTCATCGCGTTATTTATGGGACAATTTGCGAAGAAGCAGATGAGAAGGGTGCGCCCAATGATGGCGAAATCGGGCATGTTTTCGGGTGACGATCCGTTCGTCATCGCGCGTCGCTGGCTGGGCGAAGCGGAAACCAGGGAACCCAACGACCCCAATGCAATTGCCCTTGGAACGGTCGATGCAGACGGGTTGCCCAATGTCCGGATGGTCTTGCTGAAGGAAATCGAAACGGGCGCGTTCGTGTTTTACACCAATTACGGCAGTGCAAAAGCGCAGGAACTGGACAGTGCGGGCAAAGCCGCTTTTGTAATCCACTGGAAGTCCCTGCGCCGGCAGATCCGGGTGCGGGGGCTTGTTTCGCGCGAGGATGGGCCGAAGGCGGATGCCTATTATGCCTCGCGATCGCTTCAAAGCCGTCTGGGGGCATGGGCTTCGCGCCAATCCCAGCCGTTGGCCTCGCGCGCGCGGTTGCTTGCCAAGGTCGCAAAGGTCACGGCCGTCAAGGGACCGTCGGTGTCGCGTCCGCCGTTCTGGGGCGGGTATCGAATCGTGCCAACCGAGATGGAATTCTGGGCGGACGGCGATTTTCGGTTGCATGACCGGTTCAAATGGACACGCAAGAACGCAATGTCTGATTGGACCGTCGAACGTCTGAACCCCTGAATCAATTGTCAGACGTATATTTTCAACAGCGATCGGGCGATCAGGCAGGAGAGCGGCCTCGGCCCCATAGCGGGGCGCGAATAAGAGTAGCCGGACCAGAATTATCGTGCTACTGTTTCCGTTACGCAGGGTCAACTTGAGGGTAACTTTGGACAGGTGGAAAAAAAAGAAACGGTGAGAGGCCAGGTCAAGTGGTTTGATACCACCAAAGGCTTTGGCTTCATTGTCGCTGAGGGTTGCAAGTCGGATATCTTGCTGCACGCAAACGTTTTGCGAAGCTATGGACGAAGTTCCATTGCGGGAAACGCGGGAATAGAAGTGTATGTGCAACGGACCGAACGCGGGTGTCAGGCGACAGAGATACTGGGGATCGACAGTCCCGAAGCAAAAAGCGGATTTGCGGTGATCGAGCAGATGCTCGGCGAGGGTGTGGTCGTCAACCCCCGCTCAAAGCTGCAACCCGCGCGCGTCAAATGGTTTGACCGCGGCAAGGGGTTCGGTTTCGTGAACGCATTCGGCGATCAGAACGATATCTTTGTGCATATGGAGGTTCTGCATCATTGCGGTATCGCCGAGTTGCAGCCCGGCGAGGCGGTGGCGGTCCGCACGGCGGACGGCCCGCGGGGTTTGATGGCCTGGGACGTGCGTGTCTGGGACCATGTGCTTGATGAAAAGGACGGCTGATTGCGTTTTGCCCTGATTCTGGTTTTCGTCAGCGCGTTTGCAACGAACGCGGACGCCATGTGCGCGGACAACCAGGTTTCCCTGCGCGGACCCTGGGGCGAAGCGGTTTTCAATGTCGAGATTGCCGCGGATGACAAATCCCGCTCAAAAGGGTTGATGTTTCGCAAGAGCCTGCCGGTTTTCTCGGGGATGCTGTTCATATACGATCAACCTCAACACGCGCGTTTCTGGATGAAGAATACGCTCATTCCGCTGGATATGCTGTTTCTGGACACCAAAGGCGTCGTCAGGAACATCCACAGGATGGCGGAACCGGGCAGCCTGGACATTATCGACGGCGGACGTGGCATTCTTGAGGTTCTGGAAATTGACGGCGGGGTCAGCGATCAGCTTGGAATCGACGTCGGCAGCCAGCTTCGCCATCCGTCCTTTGGCGACGGCGCGGCCTGGGGGTGCGAGTAGACCGGAAATCCGGACCGGACCCGTTCCTGCGCGCCTTGCCACAAATCAATCCGTCCAACCAGATTACGCTTTTCAAACCCTGTGGCCCCATGTAGTAGGCAGCAGAGGTTCGGGGCGTGGCGCAGCCTGGTAGCGCGACGGTTTTGGGTACCGTAGGTCGTGAGTTCGAATCTCGCCGCCCCGACCAGTTTTTCCGCCGGAAACGCGGCGCGATCTAGCGACAGGGCCGGTCTTTATGCCCCTCAATCGACGATACCTCTGGGCGTGGGCATTCGCGGCGGTTGCTGTCATTCTCTTTCAGTTCTATTTCCCGATCGTCAGCGACGAAGCCTATTTCGTGTCCTGGGGCAAGCGTTTCGCCTTTGGCTTTTACGATCATCCCCCCTTGCCGGGATGGGTGTCGTTCGTGCTTTGGCGCCTTGGCGCGCTTGTCGGCCTTGAGACCCAAGGGGGTCTGCACCGGTTGTTCTCGCTTGTTCTGGGTGGTGCGTCGATCCTGCTGATCGTCAGGCGGGCGACACTGTTGGGGATGCCTGCGCCGGGCCGTGCGGGGGTGATGGTCGCGTTGGTGCCGGGCTATCTGGTCCTGTTCAATCTCTATCTCAACGACACGTTGCTGGCGTTCACCGCGCTCGTTTTCGTGCTTGCCTGCGAACAGGCCTTTCGCGCGGAAAGGAATGTTGCGCTCGCCGTTGTGATCGCGGGGCTGGCCTTTGCGGCGATGCTGCTGACCAAGTACAACGGAGCGGTGATTTATCTGGGCGTGCTGGTGGCGCTTTTGAGCTGGCCTGCCGGTTGGCGGTTCCTGTTTACGCGCATGGTTGGCATTTCGCTTGTGGCGCTGGTGCCGTTCCTTGCGCATCTTTGGTGGAACTGGACACATTGCAGCGTCAATCTGGCCTTCAATTTCGGCTTTCGGAACGATCACGCGACGGGACTGGGGCCGCTTTGGGTGCTGTGGAGCATGATCGTCATGTCGGCCCTTTTGGGGTTTCTGGCCACCGGCTCGATCATCGCGGCGGTTCGAAACGGGCGTGCGGTCGGGTTTTTCGCGCGGGTTTTTGTCGCCAGCCTGTTTCTGATGCTGGTCGTTTCCGTTCTTCGCCGTGATTTCGGGGTGAACTGGGGCGCGCCGCTTGGGTTTCTGGCGATGCTGGCGCTGGCGGAAAGCGGTCTGGTGCACGGGCGGCTGGCGATCCTGGGCGGGGCGGTGCTGTCCGCCCTCAGCGTGGGTCCGCTCGTCTTTGTGGTGGCGGCATTGCAGAGCGGCCTGATCAGGGCTGACAATTTCGCCTCAGCGCTTCAGGTCCATTCAATTGCGCTTCATCTGGATCTGGCCGACGGGACGCTGGCGGACAAACTGCGCCCGCTCGGCAAGGGCCGGACCATCGGTGCGATGGAATATGGCATCGGCGCGGGTTTTGACATTGCCGGGTTCAGGGACGTCACCGTATTCTCGCGCTCGGTGTTTGGCCGCAATCAGGATCTCTCCACCGATTTTCTTGAACTCGACGGCAAGGATTTTCTGGTGTTGGCCAATGCGCCCATGCGTGCGGAGGCCTTTGTGAATACCTTTTTTGATTCGTCTCAAAAGCAACTTATTCAAACCGCGCGCGGCACGTACGAGGTCTATCAGGCCAATGGGTTTCATGCCGAATCCTATCGGTTGAACTGGATTTTACCAATGATGGCAAAGTATTACGACCAGTCCCCAATTCCCTTTGGCGCCTGTTACATGGACCGGTACCGCTAGGTTCGCCGAATTCGGGTATTTCGCGGCCCGCAAAACCGCGCCGGACCGGGACGCGTTGAAAACCCCGCCAATGCGAATCGCGTTTTCGCCAAAACCTGCGCCATGGAGCAAAGGGACGGTCGCACGCACCGCGAAATTGTTGGTTCAAGGCGCAAAACGAAACGTTTGATTTTGTTTGCTTTGCGGGGATCGGATTCCTGCGCGCCCGCGGGGTCGGGCCGTCCCGGCTGTTGCGGCCGGAAATATGATCGCTGTTTCCGTTTCACCATCGTGGTATCGTGCATCTAGTGGTTAATATGCCGTCAACCACAAAATGTGACGAAATCGTGAATAAATTCGTTGACGACGACCCGGTGATTACGTCACCTTGTAGCGACCAACCGTGATTGCACAATATCTTGTATCAGACAAACGAAGTAGGGGGATACTTCGGCAGGAGACCTGTCTTTTGCAGCTGGAAATCAACAAGGGCGCGGCGGATCAACCGCACGGCCCGCAAAACGGAACTACAAGAAAACGCGATGGGGCAGAAATGAAGATCGACCGCAAGTTTACGCGCGAAGGACGGGGTGCCTATGACGGCATCGAATTCACTCGAACAAAGTCGGAAATCCGCAATCCGGACGGAACCGTGGTGTTCTCGGCTGAAAATATCGAGGTGCCGGCGAACTGGTCGCAGGTCGCATCAGACGTGCTGGCCCAAAAATATTTCCGCAAGGCAGGTGTTCCCGCCGCGCTGCAAAGGATAGCTGAAGACGGCGTTCCCGCATTCTTGTCCCCGTCGGTCCCCGACGTTGCAAAACTGGAAAAAATGCCGGAAAATGAACGGTTTACCGGGGAAACCTCAGCCAAGCAGGTCTTTGACCGTCTGGCGGGCGCGTGGGCGTATTGGGGTTGGAAAGGGGGCAATTTCAACACCGAAAAAGATGCACGCGCCTATTATGACGAAATGCGCTATATGTTGGCGGCCCAGATGGCCGCGCCCAATTCACCGCAATGGTTCAACACCGGGCTGCATTGGGCTTACGGGATCGACGGGCCGGGACAGGGGCATTTCTATGTGGATGACAAGACCGGCAAGCTGACCCGTTCGGCGAGCGCTTATGAACACCCGCAACCACATGCCTGTTTCATCCAGTCGGTCAAGGACGATCTGGTCAGTGACGGCGGGATCATGGATTTGTGGGTGCGCGAGGCGCGGTTGTTCAAATATGGCTCGGGCACGGGCACAAACTTCTCCAGCCTGCGCGCGGCCAATGAATCGCTTGCGGGCGGGGGCAAATCGTCGGGGTTGATGAGTTTCCTCAAGATCGGCGACCGGGCGGCGGGGGCCATCAAATCGGGCGGCACCACGCGCCGGGCGGCCAAGATGGTGATTTGCGACATGGATCACCCGGATATCGAGGAGTTTGTGAACTGGAAGGTCAAGGAAGAGCAGAAGGTCGCCTCGCTCGTGGCCGGTTCAAAGATGCACGAGCAGCAACTGAACCTGATTTTCGGCGCCATCCGCGACTGGGACGGCAAGGAGGCCGACGCGTTTGATCCGCGCCTGAATGCGGGTCTGAAAACCGCGATCCGGGTTGCGAAAAAGAACGCAATTCCGGAAACCTATATCAACCGTGTGCTGCAATATGCCAGGCAAGGATACGGCTCGATCGAATTCCCGACTTACGATACGGATTGGGACAGTGAAGCGTATCTGACGGTGGCGGGGCAAAACTCCAACAATTCGGTACGTGTGACGGACGCGTTTCTTCAAGCCGTTCGCGATGACGACGACTGGGCGCTGATCCGGCGCACCGACGGCAAAGTGGCAAAAACGGTGCGTGCGCGCGATCTGTGGGACGACGTCGGTCACGCAGCCTGGGCCTGCGCGGATCCCGGCATTCAGTTTCACGACACGATCAACGCGTGGCACACCTGCCCGAAAGATGGTGAAATACGCGCTTCAAACCCTTGTTCGGAATACATGTTTCTGGATGACACCGCGTGCAATCTGGCCTCGATGAACCTGTTGAATTTCTACAGCAACGGAAAATTCGCGAGCGAATCCTATATGCACGCGACCCGGCTTTGGACGCTGACGCTGGAAATCTCGGTTCTGATGGCGCAGTTTCCCAGTCGCGAGATTGCCAACCTGTCCTATCGTTTCCGCACGCTCGGGCTTGGGTACGCCAATGTCGGTGGGCTGCTCATGAACATGGGGCTGAGTTACGACAGCGACGAGGGCCGGGCCATGTGCGGTGCGCTGACCGCGCTTTTGACCGGGGTTGCATACGCCACTTCGGCCGAGATCGCGCGCGAGCGCGGGCCGTTTGCCGGGTACCAGAAAAACGAAAAAGACATGCTGCGGGTCATTCGCAACCATCGTCGCGCAGCCCATGGCGAGGCGGAGGGCTATGAAGGCCTGGCGGTCAGACCGGTGCCGCTCGATCACGCGTCTTGCCCGGATCAGGAGATCGTGACCCTGGCCCGCGTCAGTTGGGACGAGGCGCTGAGGCTGGGTGAAAAACACGGGTTTCGCAACGCGCAGGTCAGCGTGATTGCACCGACCGGAACGATCGGTCTGGTGATGGATTGCGACACGACCGGGATCGAACCGGATTTCGCGCTGGTCAAATTCAAGAAACTTGCAGGCGGCGGCTATTTCAAGATCATCAACCGCACGGTTCCCTCGGCGCTGGAAACACTTGGCTATCCTCACAATGAAATCGAGGAAATCATCGCCCATGCCGTTGGTCACGCAACATTGGGTAATGCACCGGGGATCAACCATACGACCCTGATCGGCCATGGGTTCAGCCAGACCGAGATCGACAAGATCGAGGCCGCCCTGCCTTCGGCCTTTGACATCCGCTTCGTGTTCAACCAGTGGACCCTGGGCGAGGATTTCTGCCGTGGCACGCTTGGCATTCCCAAGGCCGAGCTTGACAATCCCGGCTTTGACCTCTTGCGCCATCTGGGGTTTTCCCGCGCGCAGATCGAAGCCGTCAACATCCATGTTTGCGGTGCCATGACGCTGGAGGACGCCCCGCATTTGAAGGAGGAGCATTACAAAGTCTTTGATTGCGCCAATCCTTGCGGAAAGACCGGAACCCGGTACCTAAGCGTCAACAGCCACATCCAGATGATGGCCGCTGCGCAAAGCTTTATATCGGGGGCGATCTCCAAGACGATCAACATGCCCAATGACGCTGGCATTCAGGATTGCAAGGACGCTTATGAATTGTCCTGGTCGCTTGGGATCAAGGCAAACGCGCTTTACCGGGACGGCTCCAAACTCAGCCAGCCGCTGGCGTCGGCTTTGATCGAGGATGACGAGGATCTGGAAGAGGTTCTGATGTCCGACGCGCCAAGCGGCGAAAAGGCGCAGGCCCTGGCCGAAAAGATCGTCGAAAAGGTGGTCGTGCGCGAAATCGTGCGCTCTGAGCGCACCAAACTGCCGGAACGGCGCAAGGGTTATACCCAAAAGGCGATCGTTGGCGGGCACAAGGTTTATCTTCGCACGGGGGAATACGAAAACGGCCAGATCGGCGAGATATTCATCGACATGCACAAGGAAGGGGCGGGTTTTCGCGCGATGATGAACAACTTCGCCATCGCCGTCAGTGTCGGACTGCAATATGGCGTGCCGCTGGATGAATTCGTCGAGGCGTTCACTTTCACGCGGTTTGAACCGGCTGGCATGGTTCAGGGAAATGACAGCGTCAAGAACGCGACCTCGATCCTTGACTATATCTTCCGCGAACTGGCGATTTCCTATCTTGACCGCACCGATCTGGCGCATGTCAAACCCCAGGGCGAGACATTCGACGCGCTTGGTCGCGGTGACGAGGAGGGCAGGCCGAATTTGGGCGAAATCTCGAGCAGCGCCGCGTCGAAATCAATCGACATGATCCGGCAGGTGTCTTCATCGGGATATCTGCGCAAGCGGTTGCCCCATGAACTGATGCTGCTGCAGGGCGGGGCGGACAAAGGTTTTACCCCGCACGAAAGCTCGTCCGACCCGGTGGGGGTTCTGGCAACGCTGGTGCCGGAGACACGCTCTGGCAACGTCGGGACCGGCAAGATGGATGATCGTACCAAAGCCAGGATGCAGGGCTATGAAGGCGACAGTTGCGGTGAGTGTGGAAATTACACATTGGTGCGCAACGGCACCTGCATGAAATGCAACACGTGCGGGGCGACCAGCGGGTGTAGTTGAAGAATAACCCGGGCGGCCGATCTCCAAACGGTCGCCCAGGCATCGGGGGCGGGTGCGCTCGCCTCCAGACGTTCAGGCCGCAGGCAACAAACCGAGCGGTAAAACGATGAGCCTGAAACGTGAAACTGGGCGGGGGCAACTCCGCCCAATTTTTTGGGTTGTGTCAGGCTGATGAAGGCCCACTACATTTTGAGGCGGCCTTTTCGGATTTTCCGAAGGTGAGTCTTTTGAGTCACAGATTTCGCCACAATCCCGCCTTATTTCGCCTTATTGTCAAAAAAACCGTTCCAATTGTGGCCAAATCTGGGCAAAGCTCGTCAAAACAAAAGAATACCACTTGAGGCAGATGTAAGAATATGACGAGTAACCTGCAGTATTGCAGGGCCGTGGGAACGATTCTGTGTGCGTTTCTGGCCCTTTCAGCCCCCCATTTCCTGTCGGCAGCCACGGTTCCATGCGCCGAGCGGGGGGCGTCTTATCGGGTGGTTTCGCCAACGGACGGCCCGCTGGAAATCGTGTTTGGCGACGGGGGTTTCATCAGTTGGGTCGAACTTTCCGGCGATCCGGCGGTCATGATCGATGTCGGCTCCGGCTTTCAGTCTGCCGGTGCATCCGGACAGTTCAGCGCACCCGCCAGCGCGAACAGTTTGGCAATCAAGGTCGACGGTAACGGGGCCGCGATCGCGGTTTCCTGCACCCAGGCAGGCGGAGGTTCCAACCAAGTCGGCGCGACGGGAACCATCAGCGCCAGCAGCCAGACATTCGCAACCACCGCAGGGCTCGGCGCAAACAGCCAGTCGCGATTTCTCGACGGAACCAACGTTCTGAGCGGCACCCAGGTTTTCTTGTCGAGCGCCAATATGGAATCGCCCGCAAAGATTTCGCCCGAATGGAACATCTGGGCCAGTTACGAGGGCCGGTCGTATCACGGCGGCATTGATGGTGCGTCCTTTGATCTGGTGGGCGGGATCGACCGGATGGTCGCTCCCGAACTATTCTTTGGTGTGTTGGGGGGGTACGGGCGCAGCTTCACCTCGGACACCGGCACCGCCGAGGAAAGCGCATCGCCGATGATCGGCGGTTATTTCGGGGCCAGTCTGGGGCAGTCCCTGCTGCTGGACGGCTTTATTTCCTACGCGCAACCGGCTTACCAGATCAGCGGCGCGCGTTTTGAGGCCTCGCGCCTGTCCGCCGGGGTCAGCCTGACGGGCAAGATCGTGCGTTCGCGGGTGATCTTCGAACCCTTTCTCAAGGCGAACGGCTATCAGGAAAACCAGCCCGGATATACGACGGGCGGCGGGGCGGCGGTCGCGTCGAATGCCACGACAACCGTGGCGGGCTCGGTCGGGGTCCGCGTGAAACTTGTGGAGCGGGACAGGCTCTCCGCACTGGTCCCCTACATAAGCGCCGCTGCGGATTTCAAACGTGCCGATACCACCCTGTCAGGCACCGATCTGGTCAGCGCGCCGCGCTATGGGCTGGGGCTGGCAGGAAAACTGGGCAAAGGTCAGATGAGCCTGGACATCGATCTGGGCACGTCCAGATCAGACACGTTCGATCAGGGCGTCAAGTTCGGCTATGAATTGAATTTCTAGTCCCCGGCATCCAAAGGTCGCATCACTGAAATCAGGAAAACGCAAGGTTCGCGTCCGCCCTGGGGGCCGGGGTCGGGCGCCAACCAGAGTGCGGGCAATCCGGGGTGCAAAGGACGTCAATGATGCGAACGCTTGAGTAAT
>CAYXNM010000007.1:0-36891 GCA_964466385.1 uncultured Rhodobacter sp.
TGCGTTGCAGCGTCGACAACCGGTGCGCGACCTGTTCCAGCGAGGCGCTGAACCGTGCTGACATCTGCTCCAGATCGTGGCGGGTTTGGCGCGCATAATCCAGAAAATGCTCGTAGGGCATCATCGCCGCACCGGCGAAATAGTTCGCCAGACCGATCTTGCAGATGGCGCGGGCTTGAGGGGTCTGGAAACGCGCGAGGTCAAGCGTCGCCTCAAACAGATCATTCTGTTCGATCAGGGCGGTCTGGTGGATCAGTTGAAAAAGTTGCGAGGATCTTTCGCTTTGATCGGAAAGCGTGATCTCGCGTCGGACGCGGTCGAAATCCCGCAAGTTAGCACTCTGCTCAAACCGGACACGGATGGCCCCGGCGTCAAGATGACGCAAAATCGCCTCGATCCCGTGGCCCTCGGCGATGCGCGTGGAAAGGGAAAACCGTTCAGCAGCACGGTCGACCGCATCGATATAATTGTCGCAATAGTGAAAGAAGTCGCGGACTTCCTCCCACGGGGACAAGGCGTTGGGGCGGTTCTCAAAACCCAGCACCTCGTCAAGCGATGCAAGCCGTTCATGGCTTTGGCGATAGGCGCGGTGCAGTTCCAGAAACGCCCTTGCCAGCGCCGGCGCGTTAGAGGCGGTCAGGTGCAGGTCCGCAAGCGGTGGGGTGACATCGCCAAAAACCGGATCGGCCAGTGCTTCGCGCATGTCCGTGATCACGCGCTCCGCGTCGCCCGCGGTCAATTCCGTAACGTCAAAGCCGAACTCCTGCGCCAACGCCAGAACAACCCCGGTGGACACCGGACGGCGGTTGTTTTCCATCTGGTTGAGGTAAGGCAGCGACACGCCCAGCTTGGTCGCGAAATCCTTTTGCGTGAGCCCAAGCCGCGTGCGGGTCTCACGCAGCTTCACGCCTGCATAATGCTTCTGTGTCGCCATTGGGCGCCTCGGATATTTGCGGGTTTGCGAAGGGCAAATTACGGTTTGCGAACCTGCAAATCAAGCGGCGTGTCAAAAAGGCTCGGTTGCGCCCAAGGGGCCTTTGCGGTTTGCCACCCGGATGACATAGCCAATGGTCACAACCGCCAGCGTCGATGTGCCGATCATCAGGTAGAGCAAGGGATAGGGACCGGATCCCGGTGTCAGCACAGCACCCGTAATCGCCGCCAGACTGGCACCTCCCCCAAGCATGATTGCACCGCCCAGCCCGGACGCGCTGCCCGCAAGATGCGGTCTCACCGACAACATCCCGGCGTTTGAATTGGGCAGCACCATTCCGTTGCCAAGGCCAACCGTCAGCATGAACCCGAAAAAGCTGAGCGGATGCGTCGCGCCAAGCCGAATGAACGTGAATGACAGCACCAGGCCAGTCAGGGTGACCAGGGTTCCGGTCAGGATCATCCGGTTGATGCCCAGGCGGGTTGAATACCGCCCCGACAGAAAATTTCCAACGATATAGCCAAGCGAAACGATGCCGAAGTATAGCCCAAGACCGGCAGCACTGAGGCCGAAGAAATGCGTGGCAACAAAGGGCGCTCCACCAAGAAAAGCAAAGAAAGAGCCGCTTGCGAATGCGGCGGTCAGGGCATAACCCCAGAACCTCTGCGAGGCGAAAAGTTCGGGATAATCGCCCAACTGCGCCATGAAACTTGACGATTGATGCTGGTTGGTCTCCCCCAGATCCAGCCACGCAATGGCCAGAACCAACAGCCCCATGATCAGAAGAATGCTGAAATTGGCCTGCCAGCCCAGCAATTCGTCCAGATACCCGCCCAATGCGGGCGCGGCCATCGGGACAACCGCCATCCCCATCGTGACGTATCCTATCATGCTGGCGGATTTATTCGCGGGAACCATGTCGCGCACGATCGCGCGCGACAGCACCATTCCGGTGGCAATCGTCGTCTGGGTCATCCGGAAAACCAGAAACGTCGTGATGTCGCGGGCGAACAGGCAGCCAACGGTTGCGGCGACGAAGATGATCATGCCTCCCAATACCACCGGACGGCGCCCGTACCGGTCCGACAAAGGCCCGATGACCAGTTGCAAGACCCCGGTCAGCGCAAGGTAGAGCGAGACGGAAAGCTGCATCAACGCGTAGTCGGTATGGAAATACGCCGTCATGTTGGGAAGCGAAGGCAAGAAAACATTCATCGACAACGCCGACAGACCAGCCAGCAGGACCAGTGTCATGATGTGCGGTGGCGTGGTGCGGTCAAGGTAGCGTATTTCAGGATAATCACCCATCCAGCCGGTGTATGTGGCGATTACAGGGATGTCCATTGGGCCGGACGCCAATTTTTCGTGTCCGGGCGCAAAGGCCGGCTGAACGGTCAGGAAGCCGCGGGCCAGGTGTCCGTCAGCCGGTACCCGTTCGGCCAGGGATCGTCGGGGTCGCGCATGATCTGGTGGGTTCCCGTGATCCAGCCACGCCCGCGAATGGTCGGAATGATGGCCGGTTTGTCACCGACATGCGTATTGCCCGTAACGCGGCAATCGAACCGTCCGCCGACGATCGAGCGTCCGACATAAGCGTCACCCTCTGAAATCCCTCCGCGCGCCGCAAGAACCGCCAACCGCGCCGAACAGCCGGTGCCGCAGGGCGAGCGGTCGATCTTTCCCGGGTCGATCACCACGGCGCTCAGCCCGGTCAAAGTGCCGTCCATGATTTCAGCAGGCTCGGTAAACTGGCAGAAAGACAGGTGGTTCCAGTCTTCCTTTGGGTGAGAAAAGCCGATTTGATCGTTTGCCGCAGCCGTGATGATCGCACCCAGTCGGGCAATGTCGCGCGCATTGTCCGGCGTGATCGACAGCCCGGCTTCGTGCGCGTCGACCAGCACGAAACTATCGCCGCCATAAGCCGTGTCGACGCGCAGCGTCCCCAGCCCCGGCACTTCAAGCCTGGCCCCCAGCCTGTCCGCGAAGGAGGCGACATTCGTCAGTTCGATCGAGTGCGCCTTGCCCGCGTGGCATAGCGCGCGGATGCGCACCGGCCCCGCGGCGGCTTCAAGCGTGAACTCGGTCACGGGCTCGGTCATGGGGACGATCCCGCAGTCCAGCAGAACGGTCGCAACACAAATGGTGTTGGAACCGGACATGGGCGGCGTGTGTTCCGGTTCCATCGTCAGGAACCCGTAAACGGCATCCGGGTGAACCGGCGGGACCAGAAGGTTGAAGTGGGTAAAGACTCCGCCGCGTGGTTCGTTGAGCAGAACCGAACGCAAAGTGCCGTCGTTATGGAGGTTGTCGCGCTGCTCCCACAAAGTCGCCCCTTTGGGGGGTGGGACGCCGCCGACGATGACATTTCCAACCTCGCCTTCGGCATGGGCGGAAACCACGTGGATCGCGATATCTGAGCGCATGAGAACCCTTGCCCCGTTCTGATTGAAACACGCCCCATCTTGCGTGGGCGGTTTGGCGGCGGCAATGTCAAAACGGAAACTTCGCAAATTTGCATTTCGCAGCAACTATTAGCAAACACATTAGCAAATTTGCCAAGTTTCGCTTCCGAAGCAGCGTTGGGAGCGGTAAGAAGCGGAACGGGTCAGGCAGGGAAGGCATCTGCGATGAAAGAAATTCTGCAAGAATTGAAATCACGTCGCGACGCCGCCGTTATGGGCGGCGGGCAACGTCGCGTCGATTCACAACATGCCAAGGGAAAACTGACGGCGCGCGAACGGATCGAGGTTCTGCTGGACGAGGACTCGTTTGAGGAGTTCGACATGTTCAAGGCGCATCGCTGTGACGATTTTGGCATGGAAAAGGTCCGCTATCCCGGTGACGGCGTGGTCACGGGCTGGGGCACGATCAATGGCCGGATGGTCTATGTGTTCAGTCAGGATTTTACCGTGTTCGGCGGCTCTCTGTCCGAAACCCACGCTGAAAAAATCTGCAAGATCATGGATATGGCGATCAAGAACGGCGCGCCTGTGATCGGATTGAATGACAGCGGGGGTGCGCGCATTCAGGAAGGTGTGGCCAGTCTGGCGGGGTACGCGGATGTTTTTCAGAAAAACATTCTGGCCTCGGGCGTTGTGCCGCAAATCAGCGTTATCATGGGCCCGTGCGCGGGTGGGGCGGTTTATTCGCCGGCGATGACGGACTTTATTTTTATGGTCCGGGACTCCTCTTACATGTTCGTGACAGGCCCCGATGTGGTCAAGACCGTGACGAACGAGATTGTCACCGCCGAAGAACTAGGCGGCGCGAAAACGCACACCTCGAAATCTTCCGTGGCCGATGGCGCTTTTGAAAATGACATGGAGGCGCTGACCGAAGTGCGGCGTCTCTTTGATTTTCTACCGCTGAATAATCGCGACAAACCGCCGGTCCGGCCCTTTTACGACAGCCAGTCGCGACTGGAAGCATCGCTGGATACACTGGTGCCGGAAAACCCGAACCAGCCTTACGACATGACGGAACTGGTGCGAAAAATCGCGGATGAGGGTGATTTTTTTGAAACGCAGGCCGATTTCGCGGGCAATATCCTGACCGGGTTCATCCGGCTGGAAGGTGCGACGGTCGGTGTGGTGGCGAACCAGCCTCTGGTTCTGGCGGGATGCCTTGATATCGACGCCAGCCGCAAGGCGGCGCGGTTCGTCAGGTTTTGCGATGCCTTTGAAATCCCGATTCTGACGCTGGTCGACGTGCCGGGGTTCCTGCCGGGAACCAGTCAGGAATATGGCGGCGTGATCAAGCATGGCGCCAAGCTGTTGTTTGCCTATGGCGAAGCAACCGTGCCCAAGGTGACGGTGATCACGCGCAAGGCCTATGGCGGTGCGTATGACGTCATGGCCTCAAAGCATTTGCGGGGGGATTACAACTATGCCTGGCCCACGGCGCAAATCGCGGTGATGGGCGCCAAGGGCGCGGTCGAGATTCTTTATCGTGGAGACCTTGATGATCCCGACAAAATCGCTGCGCACACGGCAGAGTATGAAACCCGGTTCGCCAATCCGTTCGTCGCCGCAGAAAAAGGGTTTATCGACGACGTGATCATGCCTCGGGCAACGCGAAAACGGGTCGCGCGCGCCTTTGCCGCCTTGCGGAACAAGCGTCTGAGCAATCCATGGAAAAAACACGACAATATTCCCTTGTGAGCAAAATGAACAATCTTTCTGAAAGGCTCGGTTTGACCTGTTCCGCGCATTGGCGTCAGGATAGCCGGCATGGCGCGGGCAGCGACGAACCGGAGTCGGTAAAGGCGGGTAAGACATGAAAGAAGTTTTCCTTATACTGGCGGCTGCGATCTCGGCATTCGGTCTTTATGTTCACGTTGGGCGCGGACGTCGTCTGATCGTGGCGCCGATGCTGGAGGCTGACCTGCACCCCGTTCCCAAACACACACTGGAATTCGCGTGGAATTGGGGAACGGTGACGATGTGTATGCTGACCCTCAGTTTCGTGGCCCCGATCCTCAGGATCGATTTCATGCCGATGGCGATGCTGGCAACGGTCTATGCTTACGTTCTGGGCGCGCTCAGTTTTCTGGCCATGAGGCGGCGAAAATTCCGCGTGGGCCAGATGCCCCAGTGGATCATCTTCTGGGCGGCGTCAGCGTGCGGATTGATTGCCTGGGGGGTTCTGTGAAAAAACTGCTTGCCCTTTTCTGGCTTGTCGCTCTGGCACTTCCCGGGGTTTCCCAAACGTTGATGAAGGTTCCGACAGGGCAGGTCATGCTGCCCTACGAGGCCCTGTGGGAGGATCACCTTTCCGAAGGGATTGATGGCGAAACCTGGCTGATACTGAGGTTCCTGGCGCCTGAAATCGCCCGCGACGGCGGTCGCGTGAATTACGAGATGGCAGCCGAGGATCTAGATTTCCTGTGCCGGACAATCGGCATACCGCTTGTGGATCTGACCGGCGGCGGGGTCGACCAGATCATCGTCACGCTGAGCGACAAACCCGTGGCGCGGGGCGTGCGCGATCCGGACGCGACCCAATACATGAACGCTTACCGTTTGGTTCAGGGGCAATGCGAATGGAACTGACATGCCCGACAGCCTTACCTTTGAAACTGGAAACGCCATGCTGAAACACAGGGGGTTCCCGTCCCGCATGCCCAGTTCGGATTTCCAGTTCACCATTCGGCGCGCCAACCCCAAAGGGGTGACCCCGCTTGTGCGGCGGGAACGCTATGCGGATCGTCGCGCTGCCGACCGACGTGCCGATTTGATGTTCATGGCAGCACTTTGGGAACAATTCGGCGAGGAGGTCTTTGAAAGGGGCAATCTGGACGCAGGCCGTTTGGGCTGGCTTTTCGGTCGCGAAGTCCTGCCCGTCGACGATCCGTTCGATCCCGCCAGTTACACAGCGCGCCTGAAAATCGACGTTGGCCGGGCCATGGCGTCCTTTCCTGACGTTTTTTCGGGGGAATCGGCATGATATTGCCTATGATATTGCGGGCATGGCAATTAGTTGCCGATCGCACAGGGGTGCGTGATTTGGTGTTTGGAGGAATGCTCCGCCCGGTTTATACAGGTGTTGTCGCAGGGAAAAACGTCTCAGCCCTGCCCAAAGGTTACAGTTTTACACACCCTTCCCCTCCTTCGGGGCCCGGCTTTTCAGAGACCGGGCCCTTTTTCTTTGTGCGGCGCATTCACAACCTGTCCCCCGAAATCGACCCCTGCGCGCTGCGCCGCGGAACCTGAGGATATTTTCGTATGTTCAAGAAGATCCTGATCGCAAATCGAGGAGAGATCGCCTGCCGTGTCATCAAGACCGCGCGCAAGATGGGAATCGCAACGGTTGCCGTTTATTCGGATGCCGACCGAAATGCGATGCATGTGGAGATGGCAGACGAGGCTATTCACATCGGTCCTTCGCCGGCGGCTGAAAGCTATATTGTCATTGACAAGATCCTTGATGCGGTACGCCAGTCCGGTGCCGAAGCGGTGCATCCGGGCTATGGGTTTTTGTCTGAAAACCGGCATTTTGCGGCGGCACTTGCGAAAATGAACGTCGCATTCATCGGCCCGCCCGATCGCGCGATTGAACTGATGGGCGATAAGATCACCTCAAAGAAACTGGCCGCCGAGGCCGGGGTTTCCACCGTTCCGGGCACCATGGGCATTATCGAGGACGCGGACGAGGCCGCACGGATCGCGGTAGAAATCGGCTACCCCGTGATGATCAAAGCCAGCGCTGGCGGTGGTGGCAAAGGGATGCGGATCGCATGGAATGACGCCGAGGCACGCGAAGGCTTTCAAAGTTCGAAGAACGAGGCGGCCAGCAGTTTTGGCGATGACCGCATTTTCATCGAGAAATTCATAACCCAGCCCCGGCACATCGAAATTCAGGTGCTGGGGGACACGCACGGCAACTGCATTCACCTGAATGAACGGGAATGCTCGATCCAGCGACGCAACCAGAAAGTCATCGAGGAAGCCCCCAGCCCATTTCTGGATGCCAAAACCCGCGCGGCCATGGGCCAACAGGCGGTCGAACTGGCAAAAGCTGTAGATTATTGCTCGGCCGGGACCGTCGAGTTCATCGTTGATAGCGAACGCAACTTCTATTTCCTTGAAATGAACACCCGCCTTCAGGTGGAACACCCGGTGACCGAGCTGATCACCGGGATCGATCTGGTTGAACAGATGATCCGTGTGGCCAATGGTGAAAAACTGGCGTTGACGCAAAAAGACGTGGGGATCAACGGTTGGGCCGTTGAAAGCCGCCTTTATGCCGAGGATCCTTATCGCAGTTTCCTGCCCTCGATCGGACGGCTGACGCGGTACCGCCCGCCCGCGGAAATCGTGACCGACGCCAATGTTGTGCGCAATGATACAGGCGTATGCGAGGGCGGCGAGATCTCGATGTTTTACGACCCGATGATTGCAAAACTATGCACATGGGGTCAGGACCGGGACGCGGCCATAGCCGGAATGCGCGCCGCACTTGACAGTTTCGAGATCGAGGGCATCGGGCACAATATTCCCTTCCTGTCCGCCGTGATGGACCACCGGAAATTCACCAGCGGCACCATCACAACCGCCTTTATCGAGGAAGAATATCCCGAAGGATTCCAAGGTGTTGACCTTCCCCAGACCGATCTGAAAAAGCTGGCAGCCGCTGCCGCTGCCATGTACCGCGTTCAGGAAATTCGCGACGCGCGGATTTCGGGCCGGATGGACAACCATGAACGCGAAGTTGGCACGGATTGGGTGATTTCGGTCGGGGGGGACAGCTTTGCGGTCACAATTGACGCTGACAGGCAGGGCGCGACCGTGGGGTTTGAGGATGGAACCCAACATAGGGTCGCCTCGGACTGGGTTCCGGGTGTTGCGCTGGCGGTCATGGACGTGGACGGCGACCCCCTGATTGCAAAGGTCGCGGCGGCGCCGGGGGGGTTCCGAATGCGCCATCGTGGGGCTGACCTGAAAGTCAGGGTTCAGACACCACGCCGGCATGAACTGTCAAAACACATGCTTGTAAAAGTGGCACCGGACACCTCGAACCTGCTGCTCTGCCCGATGCCGGGGCTTTTGGTATCGCTCAGCGTCAAAGAGGGTGACACGGTCGAGGAGGGACAGGCGCTATGCACGGTCGAAGCCATGAAGATGGAAAACGTCCTGAAAGCGGAAAAGAAAAGTGTCGTTGCGAAAGTAAACGCCGGGGCGGGCCAGTCGCTGGCGGTTGATGAAGTGATCATGGAGTTTGAGTGAATTCAGATGCTTTTTTCGAAACACGAGGCGCACCATGCCCACTTCCCCGCGGCGGCGGGGGAGGGCGTTAATCAACCCCTCAGGGAATCGGTTTAGTGCTTGTGGTCTTGATATTTCTCTGCGGGTCCGGGGCCCGTCAGGCACGAAAGGCGCTGCGTTTCTTGGAGGTGATCCTTCATATCGGTGCACACCGCACCGCGACAAGTTCCCTTCAGGCCATGCTCCACCAGAACCGCAGTAATTTGTCTAAAAATGGCGTGGCTTATTGGGGCCCGAAGGTCACCCGCGGCGGCGTGTTCGCGGGGCTTTTGCGCACACGTGGCGCGGACACGCCGATTGCGCGCGCATTGCAAGCGAAAAGTGTTGGACGGGTTGCCTTGCGACTGAAGAAACTGGACCAGCGCAGGCTGGACATGCTGGTCATCAGCGACGAGAATATATTGGGCTCCATGCGCAACAACCTGCGCGAAAACCTGCTTTACCCCGACCTTGAAAACCGGTTGGGCCGTTTCAACGCCGTGTTGGGGGAAAGTTGCCGCCGGGTTTGCATGGCGATACGACCTTACCACCATTACTGGGCTTCAACCCTGGCATTTTCCATTCCCGGCGGGCAAGCCGCACCCGATGCCCCCATGCTCAACCGTCTGGCAACGTCGGAGCGGACATGGCGGAATGTCGTGACCGACGTCGCGTTCGCCTTTCCCGATGCTGAGGTCCTTGTTTGGGAATTCGATCGCGTTGCAAACCGCCCTGACTGGCAGTTCGATCTTATCAGCGCCAGACGCGCCCGCCTGAACCACCGCCCCGAGCGGCGCAACCAGTCCCCAAACCGCGCGCAGCTTCGCTCGATCCTGACCGATCGCGGCGCGTTGCAGGAAGCCCGGACAATCGCCCCGGGCGAGGGTGCGTACATGCCATTCAGCGCAGACCAGATCGCGCAGATGAAACGACAATACGAACAAGACGTCCGCTGGCTGCGCCGGGCGACTACGCGGCGGAACACAGGGGTGCGGCGTGAACCGTTCGGCGCGCGCTTGCAGGCAGGAGCATTGGGATGACAAAAAAAGCGGAAGAATGGGCGCAACTGGCGTCAAAAGAACTGAAGGGCAAGCCCCTGGAAGATCTGAACTGGAAAACACCGGAAGGGATCGACGTCAAACCTGTTTACTCCGGTGATGACCTGAACGGCCTTGACCATCTTGACGGCATGCCTGGGATTGCCCCGTTCCTGCGCGGCCCACGTGCCACGATGTATACGGGCCGCCCCTGGACGATCCGCCAATATGCCGGGTTCTCGACCGCTGAAGAAAGCAATGCCTTTTATCGGCAGGGGCTGGCTGCGGGGCAAATGGGCGTCTCGGTCGCGTTCGATCTGGCGACTCATCGCGGGTATGACAGCGACCATCCGCGGGTGATTGGCGATGTCGGCAAGGCGGGCGTTGCGATTGACAGCGTCGAAGACATGAAAATTCTGTTTGAAGGGATTCCGCTCGACAAGATTTCAGTCTCAATGACGATGAACGGCGCGGTCATCCCGGTTCTGGCCAGTTTCATTGTCGCGGGCGAGGAACAGGGGGTTTCGCAGGATCTGTTATCGGGAACGATCCAGAACGACATTCTAAAGGAGTTCATGGTCCGGAACACTTATATCTATCCGCCAGAACCCTCGATGCGGATCGTTTCTGACATTATTGAATACACTTCGAATAAAATGCCGCGTTTCAATTCGATCTCGATTTCCGGCTATCACATGCAGGAAGCGGGGGCCAACCTTGTCCAGGAACTGGCCTTTACGCTGGCCGACGGGCGCGAATATGTGCGCGCCGCGATTGCGCGGGGGATGGATGTCGATGCCTTTGCCGGGCGGCTGTCCTTTTTCTTCGCCATTGGCATGAATTTCTTCATGGAGGCCGCGAAACTGCGTGCCGCAAGGGTGCTCTGGGCGCGCATAATGGCCGAGTTTGAACCCAGGAAACCCCAAAGTTCGATGTTGCGCACCCATTGCCAGACCTCGGGCGTCAGCTTGCAGGAACAAGACCCCTACAACAACGTCGTGCGCACCGCTTACGAGGCGATGAGCGCCGCTCTTGGGGGCACACAAAGCCTGCACACCAACAGTTTTGATGAAGCGATTGCCTTGCCAACCGACGCCTCAGCGCGGCTTGCGCGCAACACACAGCTCATCTTGCAAAACGAAACGGGCGTGACCCGGGTCGTCGATCCTTTGGCCGGGTCATACTATGTGGAAAGCCTGACCAGCGAATTGGCGGATGCGGCGTGGAAGATTATCGAAGAAGTTGATGAATTGGGCGGCATGACCAAGGCCGTTGCCAGCGGCATGCCGAAACTCAGGATCGAGGAGGCGGCAGCCCGGCGGCAGGCTGCGGTTGATCGCGGCGACGAGGTCGTGGTCGGTGTCAATAAATACCGCCTCGATCAGGAGCCCCAAATAGAGGTTCGCGAGATCGACAATACCGCCGTCCGCGACGCCCAGATCGCACGCCTTGAACGCATCCGCGCAACACGCGATGGCGCTGCCTGTACGTTGGCGCTGCGGGCACTGGCCGATGGCGCGGATTCCGGTCAGGGCAATCTTTTGGATCTTGCGATCAATGCCGCCCGCGCGCGGGCAACAGTAGGGGAGATTTCGGACGCCATGGAAAAAGCATTCGGGCGCCATCGCGCCGAAGTAAGAACACTCGCGGGTGTATACGGTGCGGCCTATGAAGGCGACGAAGACTTTGCCGCGATCCAGCAGGAGGTCGAGGATTTTGCCAAGTCCGAGGGCCGCCGCCCACGCATGCTGGTGGTCAAGATGGGTCAGGACGGGCATGACCGGGGTGCAAAAGTCATTGCAACGGCGTTTGCGGATATCGGATTTGACGTCGACGTCGGCCCGCTGTTTCAAACTCCGGAAGAGGCCGCGCAGGATGCGATCGACAACGACGTTCACGTCATCGGAATCAGCAGTCAGGCCGCCGGTCACAAGACTTTGGCGCCCAAACTGATCGAGGCGTTGAAACTGGCGGATGCAGATGACATTATCGTCATATGCGGCGGCGTCATTCCGCAGCAGGATTACGATTTCCTGATGGGAAAAGGCGTCAAAGCCATATTCGGACCGGGCACGAACATCCCGGAAGCCGCAAAAAACATCCTGTCGCTGATTCGTTCCGCGCGTGGTTGAAACTTGTGGCTTCCGGTAAAAGGTTTAGTATTAAACTAAATGTATCAACCGAGGTAAAAAGGGTGCGATGACCAAACGTACGAAGGACAATCTCCGTCAGGCGGCGCTCGATTACCACGCGTTTCCAAAACCCGGAAAACTTGAAATCCGCCCGACCAAACCGATGGCAAACGGTCGTGACCTGTCGCGCGCCTACAGCCCCGGCGTGGCCGAGGCCAGCCTTGAAATCAAGAACGATCCGGCGGCGGCAACCCGGTATACGGCGCGGGGAAACCTTGTGGCCGTTGTCAGCAATGGCA
Organism: uncultured Rhodobacter sp.; assembly: GCA_964466385.1. Taxonomy (GTDB): domain Bacteria; phylum Pseudomonadota; class Alphaproteobacteria; order Rhodobacterales; family Rhodobacteraceae; genus UBA5972. The sequence goes on from CAYXNM010000007.1 coordinate 12,145, forward strand.
GCGCCGTTCTGGGGCTGGGAAATATCGGCGCGCTTGCCTCCAAGCCGGTGATGGAAGGCAAGGCGGTCCTGTTCAAGAAATTCGCCAATATCGATTGTTTCGACATCGAACTGAACGAAGATGACCCGGAAAAGCTGGCGGATATTGTCACCGCACTGGAACCGTCCTTTGGCGCGATCAACCTGGAGGACATCAAAGCCCCGGAATGTTTCGTGGTTGAGAAACTGTGCCGCGAACGCATGAACATCCCGGTCTTTCACGATGACCAGCATGGCACCGCCATCGTCGTCGGCGCGGCCGCAACGAACGCATTGCGCATTGCGGGCAAGGAATTCTCGGAAATCAAGGTTGTTTCCACAGGGGGGGGCGCGGCCGGGATTGCCTGTCTCAACATGTTGCTGAAACTGGGCGTCAAGCGCCAGAACGTCTGGCTGTCGGACATTGCGGGACTGGTTTATGAAGGCCGCACAGCGGAAATGACCCCGCAAAAGGCCGCTTTTGCGCACGCGACCGACAAACGCACGCTTGACGATGTCATCGACGGGGCCGACCTCTTTCTGGGCCTTTCGGCACCGGGTGTCCTGTCGCCGGAAAACGTGGCGAAGATGGCAAAACAGCCGATCATTTTCGCGCTGGCCAACCCCACGCCCGAAATCTTGCCCGACGCAGTCAAAGCCGTCCGAAAGGACGCCATCATTGCCACCGGGCGCTCGGATTTTCCCAATCAGGTCAATAACCTGCTCTGTTTTCCCTTCATCTTTCGCGCTGCCCTTGATGTGGGGGCGACCGACATAAACGACGAAATGAAGCTTGCCTGTATCGACGGAATTGCAGAGCTTGCGCGAACGACCACAAGTGCCGAGGCAGCGGCGGCCTATCGTGGTGAGCAAATGAATTTCGGGCCCGAGTACCTCATCCCCAAACCGTTTGATCCGCGCCTGATCGGCATCGTCGCCGGCGCGGTCGCAAAGGCGGCCATAGAAAGCGGTGTGGCAACACGTCCAATCGCGGATCTGGGCGCCTACAGGGCCGATTTGGCGGGCTCGGTTTTCAAGTCCGCCATGATCATGCGTCCGGTTTTCGAGGCCGCGCGAAATTCAGGGCGACGTATCGTGTTTGCCGAGGGTGAGGACGAGCGTGTCCTGCGCGCAGCCAACGCGATTGTCGAGGAGTCAACCGCGCGGCCGATCCTGATCGGACGGCCCGACGTCGTTTCCGGGCGCATCGAACGCTATGGGCTGAGCATTCGACAGGATCGGGATTTCGACCTGGTCAACCCCGAACACGATGATCGTTTTCGCCAGTATTGGGGGACGTATCACGAGTTGATGGAACGGCGTGGGGTCACGCCCGATCTGGCCAAGGCCATCCTCAGAACGAATTCAACCGCGATTGGCGCGGTCATGGTTCAGCGCAAAGAGGCCGACAGCCTGATCTGCGGCACGTTTGGCCAGTACCTGTGGCATCTCAACTACGTCAATCAGGTGTTGGGGACGGCTGACCTGCACCCTGTTGGCGCGCTCTCTCTCATGATTTTGGAGGACGGGCCGCTCTTTATTTCCGATACCCACGTCAACCCCGAACCCACGCCGGAGCAAGTCGCCGAAACGGTGATCGCAGCGGCGCGGCACGTGCGCAGGTTTGGGGTCCGGCCCAAGATTGCGCTGTGTTCGCATTCGCAATTCGGAAACTTCGATTGTGCATCCGGGCGGGTGGCGCGCAGCGCCCTGGAACTGCTCGACGCCGAGAAGCAGGATTTCGAATACGAAGGCGAAATGCACGCCGATGCCGCCCTGGACCAGGCCCTGCGCGACCGGATATTTCCGAACGCCCGGTTTCAGGGTGCCGCCAACGTTCTCATCTTTGCCAGCACGGACGCCGCATCGGGTGTTCGCAATATTCTGAAGATGAAAGCGCGTGGTCTTGAGGTCGGGCCGATCCTGATGGGTATGGGCAATCGCGCGCATATCGTCACCCAATCCATCACCGCGCGTGGGCTGTTGAATATTTCAGCACTCGCCGGAACACCGGTTGCGAAATACGGCTGAGAGACATGACAAGAGACATTTTCGGGAGAGCACCAAATGGGATATGCTGAGGTCTACGCAAACTGGAAAGACGATCCGGAGGCCTTCTGGCTGGAAGCCGCGGGTCAGATCGACTGGGTAAAACCGCCCTCCCGGGCCCTGTTCGCCGACAATCCCCCTTTTTACGAGTGGTTTTCGGATGCCAGGGTCAACACCTGCCACAATGCCGTCGACCGCCATGTCGAGGCAGGCAATGGCGCGCGCGTAGCGTTGATCTATGACAGCCCGATCACCGGAACCAAGAGCAAGACGACATTCGCGGAACTAAAGGAAAAGGTGGCGAAACTCGCAGGGGCGCTTGCTGACAGAGGTGTCGTCAAGGGGGATCGCGTCCTCATCTACATGCCGATGGTGCCCGAGGCGGTCATCGCAATGCTGGCCTGCGCGCGTATCGGCGCCGTGCATTCGGTGGTATTCGGCGGATTCGCCGCAAACGAGCTTGCAACCCGGATCGATGATGCAACGCCAAAAGCCATCCTTGCGGCCTCCTGTGGGGTGGAACCGGGGCGCGTGGTCGAATACAAACCGCTTCTGGACGGCGCGATTGAAATGGCGAAGCACAAGCCGGATTTCTGCGTTGTCCTGCAACGAGAAATGGCCCATGCCCCGCTGACCAACGGTCGCGACATTGACTGGCACGCGTTTCAGGAAAACGCCAGCCCGGCCCCTTGCGTGACCGTGAACGGGGATGACCCGGTCTATATCCTTTATACCTCGGGCACGACCGGGCAGCCCAAGGGCGTGATTCGCCCGACCGCGGGCCATTTGGTTGCGCTCAACTGGACCATGAAGAACATTTACGACATCAATCCGGGCGAGGTGTTCTGGGCGGCCTCCGACGTGGGCTGGGTCGTTGGCCACAGCTACATCTGCTATGCGCCGCTGTTTCAGGGCTCCGCCACCGTCATTTTCGAAGGCAAGCCCGTGGGAACGCCGGATGCGGGAACGTTCTGGCGCGTCATCTCGGAACACGGTGTCACCGCTCTGTTCACCGCGCCAACGGCGTTCAGGGCCATCAAGCGCGTGGACCCGCAGGGCGAATTGCTGAAAGCCTATGACCTGTCTTCGATGCGCAATCTCTTTCTGGCCGGAGAACGCACCGATCCCGACACACTTCACTGGGCGGAAGACAAACTTGGCATTCCGGTGATCGATCACTGGTGGCAGACGGAAACCGGCTGGGCGATTGCGGCCAATCCCATGGGAATTGAACATTTGCCGGTCAAAGTCGGATCGCCTTCCGTGGCGATGCCGGGGTATGATGTCCGAATTCTTGACGAAGGCGGGCACGAAGTTCCCGTCGGTGAGCTTGGCGCAATCGTCGTGAAACTGCCCCTGCCGCCGGGCACGTTGCCGACGCTCTGGAACGCCGATGAACGGTACATTTCGTCGTATCTTTCGGCGTTTGACGGGTTTTATGAGACGGGTGATGCTGGCTATGTCGACGAAGACGGTTACCTTTACATCATGGCGCGCACGGATGACGTGATCAACGTCGCCGGGCACCGGCTTTCCACCGGTGCAATGGAAGAGGTGCTGGCAGGCCATCCCGACGTCGCGGAATGCGCCGTGATCGGGGTGTCAGATGCCCTGAAGGGGCAGGCCCCCGTGGGGATGGTGTGTCTCAATGCCGGAACGGAAAAGGCCCACGGCGATGTCGTTCGCGAATGCGTCACACTTGTGCGCGAGAAAATAGGGCCCGTCGCCGCTTTCAGACAGGCCTGCGTGGTCGAACGCTTGCCAAAGACGCGCTCGGGCAAGATCCTGCGCGGCACCATGGTCAGCATTGCCGACGACAAACCCTGGAAGATGCCGGCCACGATCGATGATCCGGCCATTCTCGACGAAATCGCCACAGCGCTTGGCCAATTGGGATACCCGCGGGAAGGTTGACCCAGCATTTGTAGGCTTTTTTACCAGCATTGGCCAAATATTGGATGGCCGGGGTGATTTTGGTTTGCAAGGAAGTAACCTTTTGTTAACCATGAATTCCACATGAAACTCAAACACGAAGGAGGGGCCATGCTTAGGCGCTTCGTTGGTTTGTTCGTTTTTGTTTTTGCTGTGAGTTTTGGCAGCATTTCGGTTTCTCAAACGGCTCTTCGGATAGTTTACGAGGCCAGCGGTGTCGATCTGGATCTGACGCTGCAGGACCTTCAGTCAATGCAGCAGTTCGAAGTTGTGACCGCGAACGAATTCGTGGACGGCACGAAAACTTTCCGGGGCCCGCTTGTACGCAACATCCTGGCGCGTTCGAATGCACTTGATTCCAAGCACGTCGTTCTGACCGCCGCCAACGATTACCAGGTCGATGTCGATGTCAGAGAGTTTTTCACCTACGACGCAATTCTTGCCCTGACCATGGATGGTGTTGCACTGTCGGCCCGCGACATGGGACCGATCTGGATGATATACCCCATGAGCGATTTTGAGGTCCTGCGTGACCCCGTCTATAACAGCCGCCTGATCTGGCAGGTGATCATGATGGAATTTCGTTGAGCAAGAACTACAAAATAGCAAGGCTTGCGGGCTTTGTTGTTGTCGTCGTTTCGTTGCTGGTTGCCGGTGTCGGGTTCAAGATCGTGCGCGATGACGTCAACGTGTTGCGCGATTCCGGTCGCGAGAACATACTTTGGTCGGCGGTCCAGACAGAGATCGAACTGTTACGGTTTTTGCACGAACTCGAACAGTTTGCCGAGGGTCAGGGTCAGAGTTCCGTCGCATCGGTCAATGTCCGGTTTGACATATTGTGGAGCAGGGTCGCGCAATTCGATCAGGGCTCGGCGGGGCGGCGGCTGAAGTCTTATGACCAAACGGACAAAGCCGTCGATCGTCTTTTTAGCAAGATGAAGGAGCAGGAACCCCAAATCCTCGCGCTCAAATACGACGATTACGGGCAGGCCGTGGAACTGGTCGCGGAATTCAGGCCGTTTCTCAAGGAACTTCGCAACCTCAGCCGGTCGGTCCTGCACGGCGAGGAACATGCGCGTGCCGGGTATCGCGAGAACCTGGCCAGCAGTTCGTCAACATTGACGATCATCAGCGCTCTGGTCGTCATGGCCAGTATGATCATGCTTTTCGTTTTCTCGCGCGAGTCCAACCGCTTCAGGGTTCTGGCCGAACTGAACGTAAGATTGCTGGCCGTTTCGGACAAGGCGAACGAGGCGAAATCCCAGTTCCTGGCGATGATGAGCCACGAGTTGCGAACCCCCATGAACGGTGTTCTGGGGCTGTTGGCGCTGGCCAGACAACAGGGTCTGGGCGTCCGTCAGGAGGGGCTGGTCATTCAGGCCGAACGTTCCGGACGGCAAATGATCGGATTGCTCGAGGATATCCTTGATTATTCGGGGCTTCAGGATGGAAATCTGACGCTCGAGCAAAAACCCTTTGATCCGAACGAACTGGCGCAGGCCGTTTCCGACATGTTTCAGCCTGTCGCAAAGCGCGAGGGGACAAAATTCGGTGTCAGCGTCGACCCATCCTGCCCAAGGCTTGTGATGGGTGATTTCGTGCGTATTCGTCAGGCTCTCAACCACCTTGCCACCTATTTGCTGGAAACCGCGGGAACACGGTCCATCGCGCTTGATATTTCCCATGCGAACGGGGCGTTGAGGGCCGCGATATCGTTTGACTACAGCAAAACAGGCGGCGAGTGGCGGCCCGAACTTATCATGGGCACAGCCGCCCAATTGCCCGGACGTTTTGCAACCGAAGCTTTGGGTCCGTCCGTCGCGCGCGGTCTGATCGATCAAATGGGCGGAACAACCCTGCTTGATAGTCCTGTAAACGATCGTATCGTGGTCCTTGTCCGCATCCCGGCCGAGGAATTCTTCACGCAGTCCCTTCTGATTGCGATTGAGTGCAAGTCAACCGCGCTCAAAGCCATTTGCAAGGCCGCGCTGCAACCACACAACGTCACCTTTCTGGAGAAGGGCGATACGCGTGCGCCTCATGTTGTGATCATCCAGGCCGGCACTGCCGCGGAACGGGAAGTCGTTCAAAAATGGGAAAATGTTCAGCCCCACGCCCTCCTGGTGGCGCTGGGCAGACCGCTGTTCCGGAATGCGTTTGATGATGTCATGGACGTGCCCATTGATGTTGTGAACGTGAACCGGCAGAAATTCATGCAACTTCAACCCGATTCAAACACGGTTGCCCGAAATTCCGGAATGCGCTAAATAGGAGAACGAAAAACAACTACAGGGTGTTATTCCCACACGACACTTATTGAATGGAAAGCGAACGTGACCGCCGAAAAACCAGACGATCCGATCCGGGATGAAAGCCAGACCCAGTTGCCGCGCGACAGGTTCTCGTTGCTTTCTCACGACCTGAGGTCTGCGCTTTCCGATATTGTTGGCGGGCTCAGCCTGATTGACGCGTCCCGGCTCGACCCGGAAACATGCGCTTCGATCGATCGGGTGTCCGCCGCGGGCAGGCTCCTGGCGCGGCTGCTGGACGAAACACTGAATGAAAAGGAAATAGCGGCCCAGGACGGCGTAACCCGCGCGGTCAATGTCAATCTTGCCGAATTCCTGGAGGATATCCGGAAACGCTGGTTTGCGCGCGCCGCTGCCGAAAACATCCGTTTTGGGATCGACTGCTCCGGTTCGTTGCCTGCGATCGCGACGATTGACCGGATTTCGCTTGAACGCGTCCTGGCCAACCTGATCGGGAACGCGATCAAGTTTTCGGAGCAAGGAGCGGTGGACCTGGCGGTATTTTGCGACGAAGAGAACGCGCTTTGCTTTTGTATCCGTGACGAAGGGCCGGGGATCTCGGCGGATGCGATCTCGCGTCTTTATGAGTATGGCGGGCGACCGGCGCGAACCGAAAAACCCGGCAGCGGTCTGGGGCTATATATCGCCAAGGAACTGTCCGACCTCTTGGGCGGATCGCTGGAAATCACGAACCGGACAGACAAGAACGGTGTTCTTGCCGTGTTTTGCCTGCCCCACGAAGCCTGGTTTGACCGCACGCTGCGCCGTGCTGGCAAGTCGGACGCGAACAAGACCCCGGAGGATCCGGTCGATCTGACGGGATTGCGAATTCTCCTGGCCGAGGACAACAAGACCAACCAGCTGGTGGCGACCCAGATGCTGGGGGCCATGGGGGCGGAATACTGCGTGGCCTCTGACGGGCTGGAAGCGCTGGAAATCCTGAAAAGCGAAAGCTTTGATCTGGCGCTTCTGGATATTGAAATGCCACGCATGTCGGGGCTTGAACTGATCAAGGCTGTGCGCGCCATGCCCCCGCCGCTGTCCAAAATGCCGCTGGTTGCACTGACCGCTTACGTCATGCGCGAACACCGTGAACGCATTCACGCAGCGGGGGCTGACGGGATCATCGCCAAGCCGCTGATGAGTCTGGGGGAACTTGGCGTGGCGGTGCAGGAATATTATCAGGCCTCAAAAAAGTCGGTGTCCGCGGACAAACCCGAAACATGCGCTGAAAAAGAAAACGACACGGTGATCGACCGCGCTGTCTTTGACGTGCTGGTTTCAACGATTGGCGCGGCGTCAACATCGGAACTGCTGGAAAAACTGATGGCTGATACCGATACGGTCGCCGAGGGGCTGGGACGCGGTCGGCGAAACCTCGATCTGGCGGAAATCAGATCGCAAACCCATATTCTGGTTTCCGTGGCAGGGGCGATCGGGGCGCGACGGTTGCAGGGCCTGGCGCAGCAACTGAACGCGGCTGCCAACCGCGAGGAAGCCGCGCCCGTGATCGACGACTTGTGCAGGAAATGCCTCTCTGGTCTTGCCGAGCTTCAGGGGTTTATACTGGAACGGCAATCCACGGTCCCGACCGGCTGATAATCCCAACCCGGAAGAGAACTTCTGCTGATGAGTTCCGAGCTTCTCCTGATCGAAGACATGCCTTCGCTGCGCATGGTCTATGAGGCAATTCTCAGGAAAGCGGGGATAGATGTGGTGTCTGCGGGGACCGCCACTGAAGGGATACGGGCATTCCTGGAGCGGACGCCGGACATTGTTCTTCTGGATTTGATGTTGCCGGATCGCGACGGTCTTGACCTGCTGCGCGATATGATGAACAGAAATCCCGCGACCAAAGTGATCGTTATCACGGCCAACGGTTCGATCAACAAGGCGGTCGAGGCCATGCGTGCGGGCGCCGTGGAATACCTGGTCAAACCGTTCAGCGAAACCCGGCTTGTCAGCGTCATTGAAAACACCGGGGTCTTGTCGATCGGGGGCCGGGGGGAACCGTCGGTTGACGAAACGACTGACGATTTTCACGGTTTTATCGGGTCCTCGGCGCCCATACGCGACATCTACCGCAAAATCGCTTCAATCGGCGGCTCGACGGCGACGGTCTTCATTTCGGGCGAAAGTGGCACCGGGAAAGAGATTTGCGCGAACGCCATTCACGCGACTTCGAAACGCGCGACCAGACCGTTTGTTCCGCTCAATTGCGGGGCCATTCCGGCGGATTTGCTGGAAAGCGAGGTTTTCGGCCACCTCAAGGGGTCTTTCACCGGCGCCATCGCCGACAAGATGGGGGCTGCGGGCGCTGCCGACGGTGGCACGATGTTTCTGGACGAAATCTGTGAAATGGATCTTAACCTTCAGACCAAGCTCCTGCGGTTTCTGGAAACGTCGACCATTCAGCCCGTCGGGGCGGTGTCGGCGCATCGTGTCGATGTCAGGATCATCTGCGCAACCAATCGCGACCCCCATGAGGAAATCCGGCGCGGCCGGTTTCGCGAAGATCTTTTCTACCGGCTCCACGTTGTGCCCATTCATCTGCCGGCCCTGCGCGACCGGGGCCTGGATGTTGTCGAAATCGCACAGAAAATGCTGGTCAAATACGCCAGGGAAGAAGGCCGGCGATTTCAGGATCTTGCCCCGGAGGTCAATACCCTCTTTCAAAACCTGAACTGGCCCGGAAACGTGCGCCAGTTGCTGAATGTCCTGCGAAACGTCGTGGCCCTTTATGACGGTGTCAGCGTGACCAATGCCATGCTGCCGCTTGAGATTCTGCATCTCAGCGAGGATGCCTCCCTTTCTGCCAAAGCCCCGTCCCGCCGCGATCTGCCCGAGATCGAGGAACTGGGCACGCTGATCGGTCGTCCATTGGCGGAAATCGAACGGCTGGTGATCGAGGAGACGATTGCCCGAAACGAAGGGTCGATCACAAAGGCTTCGCGCGTGCTCGAAGTCTCGCCCTCAACGCTCTACCGCAAGAGGGAGAGCTGGTCCGGGACCAATTGACATCGGTGTCAGTCCATCGGTTTTTCGTCGTAATCCTTGCGCAGTATCCGGTTGGCGTCGCCTTCCGGATCGTCAAACTGGTCGTGCTTCAGCAACCAGAAAAACCCCGCCAGCCCAAGCCCGCCCAGGAACAGGGAAACAGGAATGAGATAGACGATGATTTCCACGGTCAGCGAGTCCGCCAGGCATTGAGAGTGACCGTGATGGATGACGCCGACATGGCCAGCGCGGCGATCAGCGGCGTTGCAAGCCCTGCCAGCGCGAACGGCACCGCGATCAGATTGTAAAGGGCTGCCAGCGCGAAGTTTTCCTTGATCCGGCGGCGTGCCGCGCGTGCGGTTGAAACCGAGGTCAGAAGTGCATCAAGGCTGTCCCCGAGGATCACGATATCAGCCGCGACGCGCGCAGCGTCGATCGCCGTTGCCGGGGCAACCGACACATCGGCACGCGCAAGGGCGCCGGTATCGTTCAATCCGTCGCCCACCATCAGAACGCGGTGCCCTTCGTTCTGCGCCGACGCGACGAGGCGCAGCTTGTCCTCGGGTGTCGCCCGCGTGATGACCTCGACCCCTCCCAGGACCGCGGCGATCTGACGCCCCGCATCCGGGGTATCCCCGGTCACGATACGGGTCTTGATGCCAAGTTCCGACAGGTTATCGATCAATGTGCTGACACCGGGTCTGATCTCGTCCCGGAAGGTCAGTGCAACGGGCGGCTTTCCGGGCATCGCCAGATAGGTCGCCGTCGTTCCGACGTCGCTGGCCCCCACCCAGTCCGCGCGGCCAAGACGAACCTGCTGGCCCGAAAGGTTTCCTTCAAGCCCGTATCCCGGCACTTCGCGGATATCCGTGAACCTTGGGCCTCCTGCTGAATTCGGTGGGCCGGCTGCGACGAGGACCGCACGCGCCAGCGGGTGTGCGCTGCCAGCGGCCAGCGCGGCCGCAACCTCAAGAATGTCCGCATCGATGCCGTCAGCCCCGATCAGACGTGGCACGCCAAGCGTCAGTGTTCCGGTCTTGTCAAATATCACAGTGTCGATCGTCGCCAGACGTTCAAGCGCTGTCGCGTTCTTCAGAAGAACGCCATGGCGAAACAGACGCCCGCTGGCGGCGGTGTTGACGGCGGGAACGGCCAGCCCCAGGGCACAGGGGCAGGTGATGATCAGAACTGCAACAGCAATGTTGATCGACAGACGCACGTCACCCGTCGCCAACAGCCAGCCTGAAAAGGCCAACAGCGCAAGGACATGGACCCCCGGTGCATAGATCGCCGCCGCGCGATCGGCAAGCGAGGTGTAACGGTTTCGCCCCGTCTCGGCGAGGGCGACAAGGGCTGCGATCCGTTGCAGGGTGGACTCGCTCGCCTGCCGGGTGATTGAAACTGTCAACGGTCCGGTCAGGTTGATTTCTCCGGCGTTGAGGCGGGTATTCGGACCCGCGTAAACCGGCAGCGTCTCGCCGGTCAGAAACGCGCGGTCAATTTCGGTTTCGCCGTTTATGATCTCGCAATCGGCCGGGATTCGGTCGCCGGGATGAACCCTGACCAGATCCCCTTCCCTCAGATCCGCAAGTGCGACCTTTTTGGTGGTATCCCCCTGAATCCTCAGAGCGTGGGGCATTTCAAGGGCTGCAAGTTCCTGCGCCGCCGAGCGCGCCGAGGCCCGTGTCCGGTAATCCAGATACCGCCCGGCCAGCAGGAAAAACGTCAGTGAAAGGGCCGCGTCAAAATAGGCGTCCTGACCGCCAATGGCCGTTTCCGCCAGTGAAAGACCAGCGGCCAGAAAGATCGCGAGCGAGATGGGAACATCCATGTTCAACCGCCGCAGACGCAGAGCGGATGCTGCATTGCGGAAAAAGGGCTGCGCGCAGAACGCAATGGCGGGCAGCGCGATCGCGGCCGAGATCCAGTGCATCAGATCGCGCGTCGCGGCCTCGGCGCCGGCCCACACGGCCACCGACAGCAACATGACATTCATCATGGCGAAACCCGCGACCGCGAGGCGGGTCAACAACTCGCGCCCCGCCGGGTCACCCCTGACGTCGCTAAGCAACGAGGCGTCAAGTGCGTGGGCCTCATATCCGATCGCGGCCAGGGCTTCGATCAGGGACCGGGGCTCGACAGCTCGGTCACTGCGAATCTCAACCTGTTTTTGCGACAGGTTGACCCGTGCGGACAGGATTTCGGGCAGCGCCAGCAGACCCGTTTCCACCGCCGATATGCACGCCGCGCAGTGAATGGTCGGCAGTGAAAGCACGATCCTGACAGCGGTCCCCGCGGCGTCCTGTGGCGCTTTTGGCCTGTTGACCGGCGCAAGGCAGCCCGGACAGGCGGCGGGACCGGGCAAGGACTGATCGGACATGGCTCAGTTGACCCAGATGGGCAGCCGCTGGCGAAAGGCCGTTCCGTCTGCTGCGATTGCGCGGACGCGAAGCTCCCACTTTCCGGGCGCCAGTGAAATCTCGCGGCGGTAGGGCGGTTGTCTTGCGTCGAAATCGAGCGCGACGTCGGCGTTGGCATGCGTCGCGCGCCCCACTGTGACGTTTAGCGAACCAAGCAGCGGAGGCTGACCATTGCGATCACGGATCACAAGCGTCACAGCCTGGCCATCGAAATGCGTTTCCAGTTGCCAGCCCAACCGCTTCTGCGCCGCGCGCTCGGCATCGAATGTTTGCGAGGTCACGTAGGTATTTTTGACCTCAAGCCCCGGAAAGGTGCCAATCGCCGAAATGGCCAGCGTGACGTTGGCCCCGATGATCACGCCAAACATCGCCAGAACGATTGCCAGAACCTTGCGGCCGGTCAGGGGTTTTGTGCGCATACTCATTCTCCTGTGCCGTTGAATACAGTGTCGCGATATGCCCGGTCGCCCGTCACCTTGTCTTCGACCCATACCCTCAGCCCGGTCAGGCTCGACCTTGCCACCTGCGATCCCTTTTTGGCAACGATAAAGACTTTGAGCGTTCCGGTTTCGTCCGCGGGAACCATGACGACCGGTGAGCGCTTGCCCTGAAGGGTGACCGTAAGATCCGAATTCGGGGTGACCGATATTTCAAAGGGGTGTTCCAGGGCCTGCTTGTTCCTGATCCGCACGTTGAACGTATTCCGGATGGCGCCGTCAGATAGCGTCACGAAAACCGGGTTTCTGACCGGGGACACGTTGAGATCGATTTCTGACCGCATGAAGAGCGCCACGACAAGGGCCGCGCCAACCACCAGCCAGAGACCGGTGTAAATCAGCGTGCGCAGGCGGATGACGTGCTGCCAGACAGGGCGCGGCGGTGTGCCTTCGCGTTCAAGCGTCTCGTCCGTAAGGGCCAGATAATCAATCAGCCCGCGCGGCTTTCCGACTTTGTCCATCATCGAATTGCAGGCGTCGATACACAACGCGCAGGTAATGCACTCCAGTTGCTGGCCGTCACGGATATCGATGCCCATCGGGCAGACGTTCACGCAGGCCATACAATCGATGCAATCGCCCAAAGTGGCGGCATCGGCAGACTTGCGATGCTTGCCGCGTGGCTCCCCGCGCCAGTCGCGGTAGGCAACCGTGATCGTTTCTTCATCCATCATGGCGGCCTGAATGCGTGGCCACGGGCACATATAAATGCAGATCTGTTCGCGCGCGAAACCGCCGAACAGAAACGTCGTGAAGGTCAATACTGCGATCGCGCCATAGGCAACCAAAGCAGCCTGCCCGCCCACAAGATCACGCGCCAGAGTGGGGGCATCGGCAAAATAAAAGACCCACGCCCCGCCGGTCGCGAGGCCGATCAACAGCCAAACGATCCATTTTGTCAGGCGCAGGCGCAGCTTTCGCAGGCTCCACGGCGCGTCGTTGAGGCGAACGCGCGCATTTCGGTCACCCTCCACCCACCGTTCAACGGTGATGAACAGATCCGTCCAGACCGTTTGCGGGCAGGCATACCCGCACCAAACCCGGCCCAGCGCCGAAGTGAACAGGAACAGCCCCAGCCCGGCCATCACCAGCAGTCCCGCAACGAAATAGAATTCCTGCGGCCAGATCTCGACCCAGAACATGAAAAACCGTCGATTGGCGAGATCGATCAACACCGCCTGATCCGGCAGGTTTGGCCCCCGATCCCATCTGATCCACGGTGTGAGGTAATAGATGCCAAGCGTAAACAGCATCAGTCCCCATTTCAGATTTCGAAAAACACCGTAAACCCGTTGAGGAAAAACGGGGTCGCGGGCCGAGTATAGTTTTGGCTCTTTATTCACGCTGTCGCTCATGCTGCGCGCATCTTCCCAGTCTCTACGTGGCGTCGGTCGGCCGTTGCTTTGGCCCGACATTCCGCTTATTGGGTCCTCAAAAGATAACACCGGCCCCCTTGAGTGTGAACAGGACTGGGGAGCCGGTGCCATTACCCCCGTCGCGCAAGAGGGAGCGCGCCGGGAATTCCTTTGTTGCTCATTCACCACCGCCGGATTGGTGGATGTAAACGGCGACTTGCCTGATCTGTGATTCGGACAGTTTTCCGGTCCAGGCAGGCATGACGCCAAAACGAGCTTTTGTGATGGTCGTGGTCAGGCTGGCCTTGTCGCCGCCATAAAGCCAGATCGCATCCGTCAGGTTGGGCGCTCCGAATTCGCGGTTCCCCCTGGCGTCTTCGCCGTGACAGGCAACGCAATTGTCCGCGAACAAGACCTGGCCGGCACCGGCCATGCCGGCATCGTGTTCCTGGCCAGAGACGGAACGCACATACTCAACAAGCTGGGCGATCTCTCCGCTTTCCAGGACTTCACCGAATTTCGGCATTTCCGAACTGCGGGTGTCGTCGTCGCTTTCTTCGCGGATGCCATGGCTGATCGTTTGATGAATCGCCTCGATCGAACCGCCCCAAAGCCAGTCGTCGTCAATCAGGTTGGCATAGCCCGACCCCATTTTGACACCGTTGGCCCCGGCGCCGTGGCATTGTGCGCACCACGTCCGAAAGACAGCCGCCCCTCCGTTCAGGGCGTAATTCAACAGTTCCGTGTCGGTTTCCAGCGATCCCAGGTCTGCCGCGGCGATCCGGGTGTTCAGGCCCGCGTTTGCGTCCTCATAGCGCTGAATGTCCTCGGCCACGGCCTGACGCGAAGAATACCCGAGAAGGCCGGGCGTCGCACCGCCGATCAACGGCCACGCGGGATACGCGATTGTATAACCGACGCCCCATATGATGCAGATAATGAACGTCCAGAGCCACCAACGGGGCAGGGGATTGTCAAACTCGCGTATGCCGTCCCAGACATGGCCGGTGGTTTCCGGGTCATTTTTATGGATATCGGGTTTGGTCATTCCCGGCGCTCCTTTTCGTCATTTGAATTCAGCGTCGTGATTTGTGCAATGTCCGCGGCCAGGTCGTCACCGCCACGCAAGGCGATGTTCGCCGCTTCCTTGTGGCGGCTCTTGTTGCCGGGCCGGAATGAGAACACCACAATGGACAGGAAGAACAGGAGCATGAACAGCAGGCCCCAACTGTCGGCGAATTCACGAAGGTATGTGTATTTTTCCAACTGAAGTCCTCCTGTCAGCGGCTCTGGTCTGGTTCGAAGGTCGAAAAATCAACCATCGTGCCCAGCACCTGAAGATACGCAACGAGCGCGTCCATTTCCGTCAGGTCCGTTTGTGCGTCGAAATTGCGGACCTGGGCACCCGGATAGCGGGCCATCAAACCGTCCGTATCGCTGTCGGGATCGGCTTGTGCCGCAAAATCATCCTGCGCTGACGCGATCATTTCGTCGGTATAGGGAACGCCGACCGCACGGTTGGTTTTCAGAACGTCCGCGATATACTGCCCCTCGATTTTCTGTTTCAACAGAAAGCTGTATGGCGGCATGACGCTTTCGGGCACCACGTCGCGCGGATCAGTCAGGTGATGGACATGCCAGGCGTCCGAATACCTGCCGCCGACGCGGGCAAGATCGGGCCCCGTCCGCTTGGAGCCCCATTGAAACGGGTGATCATACATCGATTCAGCGGCCAGCGAGTAGGGTCCGTAGCGTTCCACCTCGTCGCGCAGCGGGCGGATCATCTGGCTGTGACAAACATAGCAGCCTTCGCGCAGATAAATGTTGCGCCCGGCCATTTCCAAGGGCGTGTAGGGGCGCACGCCCTTGACCTTTTCAATGGTGTTTTCCAGGTAGAACAGCGGTGCGATTTCAACCAGCCCGCCGATGGAAACCACCAGAAGGCTGCACACCAAGAGAACGGTGGCATTGGTTTCGATGAACTTGTGCTTGGATAGAATTGACATCTTTTTTCCCCTCATTCTGCCGGAATGGCGTTCAGCGCGGCACCTGATTTTTCAGGCGCCTGCGTGACCGTTTTCCAAAGGTTGAAGCACATGATCGCAGCACCGGAGAGGTAAAGAACCCCGCCCATTCCCCGTACGACATACATCGGGAACTTTGCCGCGACCGTGTCCGCGAACGAGTTGACCAAAAAGCCCTGTGCGTCCACTTCGCGCCACATCAGGCCTTCCATGATGCCGGACACCCACATCGAGCTTGCGTAAAGAACGATGCCGATCGTCGCGAGCCAGAAGTGCCATGAAACCAGCGAAAGACTGTAAAGCCTTTCCTTGTTCCAAAGCCGCGGAGTCAGGAAATAAAGCACGCCGAACGTGATCATGCCGTTCCAGCCCAGAGCACCGGAGTGAACGTGTCCGATGGTCCAGTCCGTATAATGGCTGAGCGAGTTGACCGCCCGGATCGACATGACCGGGCCCTCGAACGTGGACATTCCGTAAAACGCGATCGAAGCCACCATCATGCGCAGAACGGGGTCTGTCCTCAGCTTGTCCCAGGCGCCTGAAAGCGTCATCAAACCGTTGATCATTCCGCCCCATGACGGCATCCACAGGATGATCGAGAACGTCATGCCCAGAACCTGTGCCCAGTCCGGCAAAGCGGTGTAATGCAAGTGGTGCGGACCGGCCCAGATATAGAGAAAGATGAGCGCCCAGAAATGCACGATCGACAGTTTATAGCTGTAGATCGGGCGCTCGGCCTGCTTGGGAACGAAATAGTACATCATCCCCAGGAAACCCGCAGTCAGGAAGAAACCAACCGCGTTATGGCCATACCACCATTGCACGAGCGCGTCCTGCACGCCGGCAAAAACCTGCACCGATTTGGACCCGACGAGCGACACCGGCAAGCTCAGATTGTTGACAATATGAAGCATCGCGATCGTGACGATGAACCCCAGAAAGAACCAGTTGGCAACGTAGATATGGGGTTCTTTGCGTTTCATGAGCGTGCCGAGATATACCAGCAGATACGCGACCCAGACCACCGTCAGCCACAAATCGACATACCACTCCGGTTCGGCGTATTCCTTGCCCTGGGTGACACCCAGCAGATAGCCCGTTGCGGCCAGAACGATGAAAAGCTGATAACCCCAGAACACGAACCATGCCAGACCGCCACCCCAAAGGCGCGTCGCGCAGGTGCGCTGCACAACGTAAAAGCTGCTTAGTATCAATGCGTTGCCACCAAATGCAAAAATGACCGCAGATGTATGGAGCGGCCGGAGGCGGCCAAATGATGTCCACGGCAAATCAAGGTTCAACAGCGGAAAGGCCAGCTCAAAAGCGATGTAGGTGCCGACCAGAAACCCGGCCATTCCCCAGAACGCGGTCGCGATGACCCCGGCACGCACGACGTCGTCCATGTATTCGGTGGGCCGCGCCCGGCGCGGCTCGTTCGTTTTTCGCAACTGGTGGATGAATGTGCCACCCGCAGCCAGCAACACGATGATCGCGTGGATCTGGTAGGCGGTATCGTGTGCGTAGTTGGCTGCAAGTGCCGAAAACAAGGTAATCAACGCAAGCGCAATCAGCTTTGCATAGTCAAGCATCAGGCCGTCCCTCTTGGTTTTTTCTGTAGCAGGCTGATTTCAGCCCCGTTCACATAGTGCCATTTGAACGACTGTGCTGGTCCCTTCCTTGATCCATGTCAAGTCGCATGCGGGACTCTGCGCTAAAATTACGCAGTCAGGGAAACCATCGGCATTTACTCGCGGTGCGGGCTTGCCGAAGTGGAAATTCCGGAATCTGGAGGTCACAAATGCCCTACAAATCGATCATGACCGTCTGGGACGGCAGGAACAGAGAAAAATTCGTGCTCGGCCTCGCATGCAGGATGACTTCGGGTGAAAACGGGCATCTCAGCGTTTTGTGCCTGGGTTTTGACCGCACTTCTCCGGGTCTTTATTATGCCGGGGCCTCGCCGTTCGCGATGAATGAAAGTCTCGAGATGGCACGAAACAACGCAACCGCCTACAGGGCCGAGGTCGAGGCGTTCATGAAAACGCGCGACGTGAACTGGTCGTGCCAGACGATCATCGCACAGATCGGCGGCATCGCGCATATGATCGGGCACGCGGCACGCTTCAACGACCTTGTGGTCTTGCCGCAACCCTATGGCGGCACACAAAGCGAGGAGGCCGTCGCCACGCTGGAAGCTGCCCTTTTTGATGGCCACACGCCGGTTCTGGTCTGTCCGGGCAAAACCACCGCCGTGCCGGGGGAAAGGATCGTTATCGCCTGGAATGAAAGTGCCGAGGCCATGGCCGCGATCAAGGCCGCCCTGCCTTTCATCAAGAAAGCCCAAGCTGTCGATATCGCGATTGTTGAGCCCGGCCGTCGCGACGAAGCTGTTTCGGAACCCGGTCATCAATTGTCGCAAATGCTGGCGCGTCATGGTGCCAGGGTCAACGTGTCGGTCCTGGCGCAAACCTCGTCGCATGTCTCAACCACGCTCCTGCAACATGCGCGGGATATCGATGCCGACCTGATTGTAATGGGCGCTTACGGCCACTCGCGGTTCCGCCAGTCGATCATTGGGGGTGCGACCCGGGACATGCTGAAGGACATTCAGATCCCGGTTCTCATGGCACATTGAGCGCCTTTGTCAGCTCAGAATGCCGCCGTCAGTATCGTCGCCCGTTTCGTTTTCCAACCGGGCCGGATCCGGAATGACCACGTGCCGCTTGCCCGTCAGCTTGATAAAACCATCGCGTTTCAGTGCCGATATCTGGCGGCTGACCGTTTCCAGCGTCAGGCCAAGATAATCCGCCATCGCTTCGCGCGAAAGCGGCAGATCAAAGGCAATGCCATCGGATGCATCCCCCGGACGCAGCGCAACGTTCCGATGCGCAAGGATCGACAGCAGGCTTGCGATCTTCTCACGCGCGGTCTTACGCCCCAGCAACAGCATCCATTCGCGCGCGGCGTGTAATTCGTCCAGCGTCATTTCCAGCAAACGGTTCGTAATCGAGGGCGTCGTGAGAACCAGGTGTTCAAATTCGGGCTTCCTGAACTTGCACAGGGTGACTTCGGTCGCCGCCACAACGTCAAAAGCGGCTATTCGTCGTCCGGGTCGGCCGACGAAGTTGCTTGGCAGTAAGAGCCCGACCATCTGCCTCCGCCCGTCCTCCATGGACTGCGAGAGCGTGGCGACGCCCTTGACAACCGAGGCCACAAATGAAAGCTCCTCACCGGCCCAGGCAATGGTCTGACCCGGCGCGTAGGTTTTGTAGGTCTTGATCTTGTCAAGATACGCAAGTTCGTCGCGTTCACAGCGCGAACAAACCGCTGCGAACCTGATCGGGCAATCGATGCAATCGGTGCTGGCAGTTTTTACGATGGCTTGCATTTCAGCTCTTTGTATTTGATCCTGATCAATGTAATCCAAATTGATTGAACAGATAAAGGCTAAATGACAGTTGTGAACAACCTAAGCCGGCTGGGACTTTTTGATTCGAAAGTCCCCAGGTATACAAGCTATCCGACAGCCAACCACTTTGGCACCAGGATCACGGGTGAAGAATTTTCTTCGTGGCTGGAGGAAATCCCGCGGGGGGACTCGATCTCGCTTTACGCCCATGTTCCGTTTTGCAGACGGCTGTGCTGGTTTTGTGCGTGCCGCACCCAAGGTGTTCGCCGCGGAAATCCCGTGCAATCCTATCTCGAGTTCCTGCACCGGGAGATCGGGATGGTTGGTGACCGTCTTCAGCCCGGCATCACACTTTCCCACCTTCACTGGGGCGGGGGAACGCCCACGATTCTGGCACCCGCTCAGATGACCGCGCTGGTTGCGGAAATCACGAACCGGTTTCAGTTCGCCGAAGGGGCGGAGTTTTCTGTGGAAATCGATCCGGGTGAAGTGGATGAAGCGCGTCTTGACGCGTTGGCCGCGGCCGGAATGAACCGCGCCAGTATCGGTATTCAGGATTTCGACCCGGAGATTCAAAAGGTGATCGGTCGCGAGCAGAGCTATGAATTGACCCGCGACGTTATCGCGGAGCTTCGCAAACGGAACATCAGAAGTCTCAATACCGATCTGCTCTATGGCCTGCCGTTTCAGGATCTGGCGCGCATAACCGAGACGACGCAAAAACTGATCAGCCTCAAACCGGATCGAATAGCACTTTATGGCTATGCGCATGTTCCGTGGATGGCCCGGCGACAGCGCCTGATCCCCGAAAAGCAACTTCCCGACTCTGTCCAGAGGCTCGAACTTTTCAATGCCGCGCGCGCATTGCTTGTCGAGGCCGGCTACAACGCGATCGGCATTGATCATTTCGCGCTGCCGGGTGACGGGCTGAGCACGGCACAGCGCGACGGAAAACTCCGGCGGAATTTTCAAGGGTACACGGACGACACCAGCGAGACATTGGTCGGGCTCGGGGCGTCTTCGATTTCGCGGTTCCCACAGGGTTTCGCGCAAAACATCAGCGCAACTTCAGGCTATGTCTCGGCCATTCGTGAAGGCAAGCTGGCCGCCGCGCGCGGCCACGCGTTCACGGCGGAAGATAAGCTGCGCGGTCGCGTGATCGAAGAACTGATGTGTACATTTGCCGTTGATATTGGCGCGATCGAGAGCGAGTTTTCAGAAGTGCCGATCGATTTGAGACCGGAACTTGCCCGCGCGCAGCAGGATTTTGCGCCGTTCGTCACATTCACGGCGGATCGCCTTGATATCCGGTCGGATGGCTATCCACTGGCGCGGATGATCGCGCGGCAGTTTGACGCTTTTGCCGTCGATCAGTCGGGGCATTCGCTGGCGATCTGAGCGATTGGGTTTGACTTTGAAATGCCCGCATTCCTATGCTGGCCCATGGACAATCTCTCTGTTTCAATTTTCCAGCCCACCGCGCGGAACGACCCGCCTGCGGCCAAGCTCAACTGGCTGGATATGGCGGCTGACCGGGCCTCGCAATCGGGCAGCGACATTCTGATTTGCCCGGAATTGTCGGTGTCGGGGTATTTCGCCGGGGACGCGCTGGCGGACCGCGCCCAGCCGGTTCTGGGTGAATATTCCGAGCGTGTTGCCGAGATTGCGCTGCTGCATGATATCGCGATTGTCTATGGCTACCCGGAACAGTCAGGCGATGACCTCTACAATGCCGCCGTTTTTGTGACGCCACAGGGGCGTGTGTTGGCAAACCACCGCAAGAACCACATCCCCCCCGGTTTCGAGCAGGAAAACTTTCGCGCCGACCATCACCTGCGCGCCTTTGACTACAAAGGCTGGCGTATCGCTTTGATGATTTGCTATGACGCCGAATTCCCGGAATCCGTGCGCCAGGCGGCGGTTTTAGGGGCTGAACTGGTGATCGTTCCCACAGCGCTGGGCGCGGAATGGGCCTTTGTCGCCGAAAAGATGATGCCGACCCGCGCCTTTGAGAACGGCGTGTTCCTGGCATACGCCAACTGGGCCGGGCGCGAAGGGGATGTGACCTATCTGGGCGGCAGTCGCATCATTGGGCCTGACGGCAAAGAACTGGCGACCGCAGGTGAGCGCGAAACAATTATTTCCGCAGAGATCGACAACACCCAAATCCTTGCCGCCCGCACGCGTCTGCCGTATCTGCAAGATCGCATCAAATACGATCCCTGAAGCCCCCACCCACGTTCCCGGCTCTCGCCGCCTTTGGCGCCGTTTCGCGTCGGTTCCGTTGTTCTGGTATCGTGGACGCAAAGTTCGCATCTTACCAACGGCCTGACTTGACTGATTGACCCTCCGAATTGCGTGTGGGCGGGGCCGCATTCGGCCTGAAGGGGGAGTTGGGGTTTGCCCCGGTTCAATCCATCCCCGCACGGCCCAGCGCCAGCCCGCCGGGACGGGCAGACGCTGGGCCGGGGCGCTTTCAGCACCTGTTAACCGGCCCGGGGGCAAATGTTTGCGCGCGATCGGAAAGCCGGCTCCCACTCTTTGCAGTTCGCACGGCGTGTTTCTCAAAGATCGACGCTGGCAAGATCAAAGGCGGCCGCCATCAGTTTTCGCGTGTAATCGGTCCTGGGCGCATCAAAAACCTGATCGCCCACCCCCTGCTCGACGATATCGCCCTGTTTCATGACCATGACCTTGTGACTGAGCGCACGCACGACCTTCAGGTCGTGGCTGATGAAAAGGTAGGCCAGTTTGTGCTTTTTCTGCAAATCGCGCAGCAATTCGACGATCTGAACCTGCACGGTCATATCAAGTGCCGAGGTCGGTTCATCCAGCACCACCAGCTTCGGCCGCAGGATCATGGCGCGTGCAATGGCGATGCGCTGGCGCTGGCCGCCGGAGAACTCATGCGGATAGCGGCCTATCATTTCGGGATCAAGGCCGACCTCGGTTAGAATGTCCGCGACAAGCCGGTGTTCATCAGTTCCGGGGTCCAGCCCGTGAACGCCCAGCCCCTCGGCAACGATCTGCTCAACCGTCAGGCGCGGCGACAACGACCCGTAAGGATCCTGAAAGACCATTTGCATGTCTTTGCGCAGGGGGCGCAGCTTGCGGTTTCGCAGGCCCTGAACGTCATTTCCGAGAAACGAAATCTCGCCCTCGGAGGACAGGAGCCGCATGACCGCCAGGGCCAGCGTGGTCTTGCCCGATCCACTTTCCCCGACAATCCCCAGCGTTTCACTTTCCCGGATGTCAAAACTTGCGCCATTGACGGCCTTGATATGTCCGACCGTGCGGCGCATGACACCGCGCCTGATGGGAAACCAAATCCGCATGTCCCTGGTGCGAAGGATCGTTTCAGATTTGTCCGGCACGGGATCGGGGTGGCCCGAGGGCTCCGCCGCCAGAAGCTTCTGTGTGTAGGGGTGTTTCGGGTTCCTGAAAATATCGGCGGTCGGCCCGGTTTCCACGATCTCGCCGTTTTGCATGACATAGACGCGGTCAGCTATTTTTCGCACGATTCCAAGGTCGTGCGTGATGAACAACAGCCCCATGCCCTCGGACTTTTGCAATTCCGCCAGCAAGTCGAGGATTTGCGCCTGAATGGTGACATCGACCGCCGTTGTCGGTTCATCCGCGATCAACAGGTCGGGGCGATTGGCCAGCGCCATCGCGATCATGATCCGCTGACGCTGGCCGCCGGAAAACTGGTGCGGAAAATTGCCAAGACGGCTTTCGGGATCGTGAATGCCGACCTTGTTAAGAAGTTCCACGATGCGCGCGTGCGCTTTGGCCCCACTCAAACCCTGATGCAGGGCAAGGCTTTCGCCGATCTGTTTTTCAAGCGTGTGCAGCGGGTTGAGCGACGTCATGGGTTCCTGAAAAATGAAACTGATATCGTTGCCACGCACCCGCCGAAGCGTCTCCTTGTTGGCCGTTATCATTTCCGTGCCGCGGTAAACCGCCGAGCCGGTGACCCCCGCGCTGTCAGGCAGCAATCTGACGGTCGACAGGGCAGTGACGGATTTTCCAGACCCGCTTTCCCCGACCAGCGCCACGGTTTCACCGGCGTTGATCTCAAAACTGACGTTCCTGACGGCCGCTTCGGATGACCCGAAAGTGACGGACAGGTTTTCGACCTTCAGGATCGCGGCGCTCATGAAAAAGTCTTTCTGGGGTCAAACGCATCGCGCACGCCCTCGAAAATAAAAACCAGCAGGGAAAGCATGACCGCGAACGTGGTGAAAGCGGCGAATGCCAGCCACGGCGCCTGCAGGTTTTGCTTGGCCTGAAGCGCCAGTTCCCCAAGCGACGGATAGCTGGCCGGCAGGCCAAACCCCAGAAAATCGAGCGACGCCAGTGATCCGATTGCCCCGGTGATGAGAAATGGCATCATCGTCAGCGTCGCGACCATCGCATTGGGCAGAATATGGCGAAACATGATCCGCCAGTCGCTGACGCCCAAGGCGCGTGCGGCGCGGGTATATTCAAAATTGCGGGCCCGCAGAAACTCGGCCCTGACGACGCCGATCAGTGCAGTCCAGCTGAAAAGCGCGATCAAAACGGCAAGCAACTGGAACGTCATTGTGAACATCGCTGAAAGGATGATGATGATATAGAGCGACGGAATGTTTCCCCAGATTTCCACGATGCGTTGAAAGACCAGATCCACCCAGCCGCCGAAATACCCCATCGAGGCCCCCGCAGCGATCCCGATGACCGAGGAAACGGCCACAACGAACACCGCGAAAACGGTCGAAATCCTAAACCCGTAGATGATCCGCGCCACCACGTCGCGAGTCTGGTCATCCGTTCCCAGCCAATGTTTTGCATTCGGGGGGCCGGGGGCCGGTTTGACGTCGTAATTCACCGTGTTGAAGCTATAGGGAACCGGCGCCCAGACGATCCAGCCCTTGCTGATCGGGGCCCCTGCGACCTCTCCGTCGGCAGCGTCATCGATGATGCTTTCGGGATCGTCAAAACAACTGTCCAACCCGCCTGAGATAATCAGGCACTGGACCTCGGGGGCGGGGTATTCGGCCTCGGTTTCGAATTCGCCGCCAAACGCGGTTTCCGCATAGAATTTGAGTGCGGGCATGTGCAAGGAACCCCGGTAGGAAACCAGCAGAGGTTTGTCGTTGGCCACGAATTCCGCCATCAGGCAGACCAGAAACAACGCCAGAAACGTCCAAAGCGACCAGTAGGCGCGCCGGTTCGACCGAAAATTTCGCCAGCGCCGCGCCCCGAGCGAGTTTTCGCGAAACAACCTCATGTCTCGCGACTTTCAAAATCGATGCGCGGGTCCACCCAGACATAGGTCAGATCGGAAATCAGGTTGATGAACAGGCCCAGTATTCCGAAAACGTAAAGCGTGCCGAACAAGACGGGGTAATCGCGGTTGACTGCGGCTTCGAACCCTAGTCGGCCCAGACCATCCAGCGAAAAGACGATCTCGATGATCAGCGAGCCTGCAAAGAAGATGGCGATAAAGGCACCGGGGAACCCGGCGATGATGATCAGCATGGCGTTGCGGAAAACATGGCCGTAAAAGACGCGCCCCTCGCTGAGGCCCTTGGCGCGCGCGGTGACGACGTATTGCTTCTTGATTTCATCAAGGAACGAGTTTTTGGTCAACAGCGTCAGTGTGGCAAAGGCGGCAATGGTGTTGGCCAGAACCGGCAGCACGATGTGCCAAAGGTAATCGCCCGCCATCCCGATCAGCGACAGCTCGCTGAAAT